>NZ_LUKH01000017.1:0-126325 GCF_001593695.1 Leisingera sp. F5
GTGCGCGGCCGCGCCCAGATCAGGAACAGGAGTTCAGCCGGGGCCAGCAGCGCAGTCAGCAGGCCCAGCCGCCAGTCCAGCACCATCAGCATTGCCGAGCCGCCAATCAGACGGATCAGCGCTGAGGAGCCGCCAAGCACCGCGTTGAAGGCGAATTTCTGCACCTCTGCCGCATCGCCATCAACCCGCGCCAGCAGCTCACCGGCGCGCTGGGTGGCGAACCAGCCGGACGGTTTTGCGGCCATCCGCGACAACAGCCGCCGCCGCAGCTGCGCCAGCATCCGGACCGAGGCGCGCATATGCAGGATATTGCTGAGTGCACCGGTGCCGGTGGTCAGCAGGCCGATGGCAAACAGCGACAGCGACCAGACCACCAGCTGGGACGGATCTCCCGCCATCAGCCCGCGGTCGATCACCAGCTTGCTGATATAGGGCGGCAGCAGGCCGAGGGCGGCGGCGGCAAAGCTGATCAGCAGCAGCAGCGCCAGCCGGTGGCGGTGCGGGAGCAGCAGCGGCAGCAGCCAGGCAGCAGCGGAGGGTGTGAAAAGCGCCGCACCGGCCCGGGCAGGCAGATGCGGCCAGGCGCGGGCCGCCGCAGGGCGGCCCGGCTGGGGGGAGCTATGGGCAGCGGGCCCGGTCATCCCTGCGGCACGACGTGCAGGGTGGAGACCGACATGTCACCACCGGAGGGCATCCGGATCTCGCCCACACGCTCCAGCGTTTCGCTGTCGTAGATGCCGATGTCGTCATTTGTGCCGCCGACATAAATCTCGCGCCCGTCGCTGGAGACGTTGATCACGTAGTAGGTGTGCGGCAGGTCCACGCGCTTGACCAGTTCGCGGGTGTCCAGGTTGTGCTTGGAGAGCTGGGTATAGACGCCGTAAAGATGCTTGGGGTCCGTCGCACTGCGGGCGGCGGAGAACATCAGCACCTCGAAGGAGGCGAAATCAGCGATCTCGGTCTCGCCGGTGGTCAGGTCGACCGACTGGTAGCCCCAGACAAAATCCGCCAGCTCCTGCTGGGTTTCGTCGGTAAAGACAGCCGCCGTGTACATCAGCAGCATCTCGTCGTTCTGGCTGCCGGTGGGCCAGAACGCCAGCACATCCGGCGGGCTGTAGGCGGGGCGGTCCCAGCTGGCGTTGGCAATCGCCACTTCGGTTTCGCCAGTGGCCGGATCAACGCGGTAGATCTCATGCCCTGCGACATAGACCTGGCCGTTGCGGTCGCTGGCCATCAGGGTGGAGCGGCGCGGCGCCTGGTGGATGGCCGCGGGTTCAGCCTCCAGCCCGGCGCCGGCGTCATAGACCGCGAATTCCGGCTGCATCACCTCGTAGCGGTCGATCTTTTTGCGCACCGGGTTGCGCACCGTATAGATCTGGCTGCCGTCCTTGGACACGGCGAGCGAGGCCAGCGAGCGCCGGGTCACATCGCCCTCGGACTGGGCGGCATGGAACACTTTCTCGCAGGTCTCAATGTCGACGCCGACCACATCCTGCCAGTGGTTCAGCAGCACATAGGCGATGCGGTTGTCCGGCGACATGGCAATGACGCCGGGGGTCACGTTGGCGCCCAGATCGCAGTCGGATTTGACCGAGCGGGTATCAGCTTCAAAGACATAGAGGTTCGAGGGCCGGGCCACCGTCACCAGCAGGTCGCCGGCGGTCAGTGGCAGGGCGGAGGCGCAGAGCGCGGCAGCAGCAAAAAACGCGGTTTTCATGATGCGAGTCTCCTCAGGTTTCGGCGTCTGTGGGGTAGGTGGCGCCAAGCGCGCGCCAGTCCTTGGCGGCGTTGGGCGCGCCTTCGTCCCAGTTCTGGTGGTTGACCATGATGTCCGGCACCTGGGCGGGCCACCAGCAGGGGTCGGAGCAGCCGTAAAGGTCCGCCTCCATCGGCTGGCAAAGGGCGGCAAGGCCGCCGAAGGGGTCAACCTCCCAGCCCGGATCGAATGTGGTGGCGCAGCCGGCGGTCACGGTCTGCATCGCGCGGACCTCTTCCATCTGGTCTTCGGTTGCGGCCTGCTGGACGCGTTCGGCTTTTTGATTGAGCGGTTTCATTTTCCAAACGCCCTCCTCGGCGCAACATGGTGGTGGAAATACTGCGGCGCCTGGGCGATCAGCCGGGCATAGGCGGCAACGCCGAAATCGATCCAGTCGCGCATCAGGTCGCAGTAGTGATAGGTCGGCATCATCGGGTCGCTGAAATGGGCATAGCTTTCGTGGTAGCAGCCGCCCGCGCACAGGTTGCGGATGCGGCAGGTGGCGCAGCCCTTCTCGGTGCGGTCGGAGCGCGCCTTGATAAATCCCGACAGCTCCTTGCGCTTTATGCCGTCATCGACGGTGCCGAATTGCTCCATGTCCGAACCGGTGAAGCGGTGGCACAGGTTCAGCGCGCCGTCGTGATTGACCGCGAGCATCCCCACACCGGCGCCGCAGGGCAGTGCCTTGGAGCGGCCTTCATAGAGGTCGTTCATCATCTGATGCATGTTGGAAAAGCCGATGTTGCGGCCCTTCAGCGCCTCCTCGACATAGAGGCTGCCAAGGGATTTCATGCCCTCAAACACCTCCAGCAGTTCGGCGCCGTTGAGGTTGAAGGCGTCCATGTCGCCGGAGGTGACCGGCGAGAAGCCCACCTCGGCAAAGCCGATGTCGTTGATCAGGTGGTCCCAGATCTCATGGATGTTGGTGACGCCGGCGGTCAGGGTGACGCGGGCGCCCACTGGTTTCGATGTGTAGCGCGACAGCAGCAGCCGGGCCTTGGCGGCGACCGCATCATAGGTGCCCTTGCCGCCGACCGTTTTGCGGTTCAGGTCGTGCTGCGCCTTGGGGCCGTCGATGGAGACCGTCAGGCCGAACTTGTGCTGGTCGAGCCAGTCGATCAGAGGTTCCGTCAGCAACGTCGCATTGGTGGTGAGGCTGAAGTTCACCGCCTTGCCAAGAGCCGCGAAATACGGCTCGGCCCAGTCCACCACCTGACGGATCAGCGGCTGGTTCGACAACGGCTCGCCGCCGAAGAACACCACGTTATAGCTGTCGCGGTCCGGGTTTTCCGCCAGCAGCATCTCCACCGATTTCCGCGCGGTGTCAAAAGCCATTTTCTGGCCTTTGGAGGGCACCGCCAGATCTTCCTTGTAGCAGTAGGAGCAGGCCAGGTTGCAGCCGGTGTTGACGTTCAGAACGATGGTGGTCAGCGGAAAATTCTCGATCTCTATCGGCGGGCGTTCCGGTTGCAGCGGGCGGCCGTCGTTGACGATGTCCAGCCGCACCAGCCCGTCGAGCCTTGCCGCCGCGTCCGTGGCTGCAAACCGCGCCTCGAACTCGTCCATCGAGAACGCCTGCGCCTGCGCGGCGTAGTCGAGAATATCGCGGTCGGTGCCGTCCATCTCGAAGATCGAGGTGGTGGGGACGTGGAACAGAACCTCGCGCCCCTCGACCTCAACCCTGTGCGCATTGGCTGGCTGATAGTGGAAGTCTTTCATGGTCTCTCTCCCCTGTCTCAACGGATCGGCGGGTCAATGAAGCGCTGCACGGTGACAATCAGCATCGCCTCCGCCTGCTGGCCCATCGCATCGGCCTGCACTTTCAGCTCACCCGCGTTGTTGGCGCTGAAGGGGCGGTCGGGGTTGGGGCCGGCAATGGCGGGTTGGAAGATGCCGTTCGGCTGCATTTCGCCGGCAAATTCGGTGTCCTTCATGTGGGCTGCGTGCTCATGCGCGTTGGCAACGGTCCACTGCGCCTCGATCCGGCCGATGCGGATGTCGTCCTCGGTTCCGGCCTTGCCGTCTAGGCCGTTCCACATGCCAACCGCGTTGAAATAGGCAGGCACCGGCGGCGGGCCTGCATCGCTGCCGCCGCCAACGCGGGCGATGGTGAACTCCGGCTCTACCCGGATGCTGTCGACCGAGGTGTAATGGGCAATCTGCCCTTCGGCCCCGTCCGCGTTGAAGGTGGCGGTGCCATTGCCCTCAGCCGTCAGCGACAGGGCCGCGCCAAAGCTGTTTGCGACTGCATCGCCGCTGGAGCTGGAAAGGGTGTCCAGGCCGGTGCCGACCACCTGCACCTGCGCCTCACCTGCCGGAACGGCGGAAGGGACGGTGCCGAGGATGACGCTGCCCGCTCCGGCACGGGCACCGGTCAGCGGTGCGCCAAGGGCGTCGTTGCTGCGGTCGAACTGGCGGCCCTGCAGGCTGTTGCCATCTTCCGACAGCGCCAGCACCTGGCGGTAGGCGGTGCCGCCGATGTCCAGATTGGCGCGCCATTCATAACCGGTATAAAGGTTCATCTGCCCCGACGCCGGATGCGATGTGCCGTCCGCCGTCACAAATTCGCCGCTGACCTGATAGGGCGAGGCATCGCCGCTGACCGTCAGCCGCCCGTAGGCTTCGCCGATGCCGGGCAGGTCGGTCAGCACCACCCAGTCGCCCGCCACCGGCTGTTTGGCTGCGGCCTGCCAGTCCGCCCAGGCGGCTGTTTCCAGCGGGTTCTGTTCGGCCAGATAGCTGGCGATCTCGGTCCGGGCGATCTTGTACCATTCGCGGTCGCGGCCAAGCGCCTGATATTCGATGGTGGGGAAATGGCCGACATGGAAATCCATGTGCAGGGTCCATTCCTCGGCGGTGCGGTTCTGCAGCAGCCCCCGCGCGCCGGTATGGCAGCGCGCGCACATCGAGGCAAAGGGCTCGTCAAAGCTTTCCTGCGCGTTTGGGTCTTTTTCCAGCGCATAGCGGAAGGGGGCGGCCTCAGCGGGGGCCAGGCCCTGGCTGTCCGACAGATGCTGCACGATGGCGCGGCGGTCCGCGGCGCTGATCTCCAGCCCATGCGCCTGCTGCATCCGGACGATGGTCATCATCCAGCCTTCGGGTGTTTTGCGCTGGCCGCTGATCCGGCTCAGCCCGGTTTCTTCTGCGGTATGGCAGCTGGAACAGATGTTTTGCAGCAGCTCCTCGCTGGCCAGCGCAGGCGTCGCCCCGGCGGCGGATATCAGGAGGGCAGCCGTCAGACTGCGGGGTCGTAGTTGCATGGATTGGTCTCCCTGTTTGTGGTGTCCCAGGGGATCTGCGCCCCCTCGGTGAAGCCTTGCGACAAAAGCCATTGGTGGATGGCGCGGGCGGCCTGCGGCGGGGCCTCTGGTAATACTGAGGTATGAAACCGGGCCGGACCCGGCAGCGGCTGGCCATTCAGGCGGCGCAGCAACGGCACGATCTCCTGCCCGGCAGCAAAGGCGGCGCCGCCGGGGGCATCGCGGGTGATCAGCACCTCGCGCCGTGCCAGGCTGCCGTTTTGCACGATGACCCGGCGGGCGATGTGCGGGCGGATCTGCGTATCATGGGCGGGGATATCATCGGGCCAGGCCGCACGCTGCTGCCAGAACGGCGTGCCCAACCCCGCCTCGCGGTAGAAGTCCCGGCCCACACGGGCCTGCCGCCAAAAGGTCTCGGCCACCCGGTTGCGGTAGAAATCGCAGGCCAGCGCCGTCTGGCCGTCCAGCAGCGCCCGCGCGATGGGCACCGCCATCAGCGCCGAGGACACAGCCCAGAACATGCCGTGCCCGGACAGGGGATCCAGCGCCACCGCCGCATCACCCAGCCGCGGGCAGCGCGGATCAAGTTCGGGTGCGGTCAGCCGCGGTGCGATGGCATGAACGGCGGGGGGACGGGGCAGGGGGGTATCCCCCAGCACCTCCGTCCACAGCGCCGTTAAGGCAGCCCTCCCGCCGGCCTGCCTGCCCAGAGAGGCTGCATCACCCACCGCCTGGAGCCACAGCTGATCCTGCCCAACAGGGATGGACCAGATCCAGCCGCCGGGCCGGGCTTCGATCCGGGGGGTATCCATGTCCGTTGCCGGCGGCGGCACAAATCCGGCAATGGAAACGGTCTCCGGCCCGATCAGTTCTGCCCGGTCCAAATCCGTGGATTGGCGCGGGGCGCGGCGGCCGCGGGCCTCAAACAGCAGGCCGGCGGTGAGGTTTTGCCCGTCGGACAGGCGGATTTCGCCCGCCTCCGGGCAGACAGTGGCCACCGTCTTGTAAAACACAGTGACGCCCTCAGCCCCGGCGGCGTGCAGCAACCCGGTGTCGAACTGCTGCCGGTCTGCCGGATGCTCGCTGTTCTGGCCGCCTTGGAACGCGCCCCAGCTGACATGGCGCTGCGCTGCCGGGCCGATGCCAGCCAGCGGCAAGCCGTGCCGCTGCAGGATTGCGGCGACGCGGGCGGACATGCCTTCGAACCGGGGCGCGCGCGGCGGCAGGGTGGCCAGCGCCACGCTGTATCCGGCCCGTGCCAACAGAATTGCGGCCACCGACCCGGCCGGGCCGCCGCCTGCGATTGCGATATCAAAGGTGCCGAATTGAGGTGCCATTTGCCCAAGGTGCCCCGGCAGGGCGGTGCTTGTGGCGGACACATCCGGACAACAAGACGACATTTCCGGACAGAATCGGCGGCTGCGGCCTGGACTGCAGTGATTTTTCTGGAATGGCCGGTTTTTGCGGTATTCTGGCGCAATCCTGAGGAACCGCGCGATGCCACACACCTATCAGCCCCGGATTTCGGCCACCACTTTGAACGACCCGCTGCGGGCTGTTGAGTTCATGAACGGCGATTCCGGCAGGATTTTCCGCACTGCCGGGATCGGTCCTGATGACCTGGAAGGAGAGATCGGCCTGAAGAAGTTCGTGGACTTCTGCGAGCATGCCTCAGACCAGCTGGGGCTGCCCGATTTCGGCTGGCGGGTGGGGTCGGTGTTTGATCTGCAAAATCTTGGCACGCTTGGAGATTTCATCATGCAGGCGCCGACGCTGGGGGCGGCGTTGTCGCTGTTCCGCAATGCCTTTCCGATGGTGCAGAGCGACTCGGAATTGCAGCTTACGCTCGAAGGCGGCAAGGCACTGATGACGTACCGGATCCTTGATACCGGCATCTGGCCGCGGCGGCAGGATGCGGAGCTGACGCTGTCGGTGTTCCATAGCCTGGTGAAGTCCGCCACCGGGCCGGACTGGCAGCCTGATCTGTTGTCGCTGGAGCACGAATCAAGCGCCTTGCAAAGCCGCAGCAGTGCCGGGCCGCGCTGCCCGGTGCAGATTGCCGCCGCATCCAACACGCTGGTGTTTCCGGCGGCATTGCTGGATCTGCCGCTGGCGGACAGCGAAAGCCCGGCGTTCAAGGCGGCCTCGCAGTCGATGGTCCGCACCGCCCGGCAAAGCGAGCGTGAAGCGCCGGTTGCGGTACGGGTGCGCCGCGAGCTGCTGATGCGGATCGGCCGCGAAAGTTTTGAGCAGACTGCCATCGCCACCGCCTTGGGCATGTCGCGCCGGACCCTGCGGCGCAAGCTGGAGGAGGAGGGGCAGAAGTTCTCGCGGCTGCTGGCGGGCTGCCGGATGGAGATTGCCAAGCGCATGCTGCGGGCGCCCGGGGCGCAGCTTCATGATATCTCAGAGCGGCTGGGTTACTCTGAAGTTTCCGCCTTTGAACGCGCTTTCCGGCAGCGGGAGGGGGCGACACCGAGCCAGTACCGCAAGCAAGCGTCTGCCTGCGGGGCCACGGTGCTGGGGGTCAGCGCCTTGGGATCCGGCCCAGGATCCTGAGGGCGTTCTGTTCGGCGCAGCCGGCGGCCTGTTGCACATAGCCCGGCGCGGTGCCGGGCAGGCCGGAAACATGCTGTTCGGTTGCCGGGCGGTGTTCCACCATCAGATCCACCAGCCGGGTGATCCGGTTCAGGACCTCGGCGGGGCGGAAGCCAAGTTCGGTTGCGATTTGCGCAAAGTGATCCGGTGTCACGTCCGCGGGCTTGCGTTTGCGGCCGCCGATTTTCTGGGCGAAATACTGGTTCACGGCCGGCCAGGGCAGAACCGTGGAGACATCGTAAAGCGGGGCAAGCTCAACCGACGGGCCAAGCCTGTGCAGCATGGAGTAATTCTTGGCGTGGGCGTCGGTGTTGGCCACCAGGATGTTGAAGGCGAACTGGTCAAACAGGTTGAGAACGTCCTTTGGCTCAAGATGCCGGGCGGCGGCGAACAGAGTGGCGAGAGTAAAACCCGGCACCGTGCCGGCCTCGTACTTGCGGCCCGGGGGGGTGGCGGTGGCTTGGGCAAAATCCTCCTGATGCAAGCGCTGGATGTGCCCGGAAGCGGACAGATGCCGGTCATAGCGCAGAACGCAAATGGCCGACCGGGTTCCAAGGGCGATGGAGGCGGCTCGGGCAGCGGGGATCCCGATCTTCTGCGCAAGTGTCAGGCAGTACAGCTCGTTCTCAACAATGCCCGGCAGCCGTGGATTGTCGGGCTTGAGGATGACAGTGGAGGGGGCGCCGTTTCTGGGAATGGCCAGCCTGCTGCCGTCCTGTGGCAGCTGCAGCACCGGGCGCCCGTTCCCGTCCAGAACGGCGAGGGCGGATTTCTGCTGCCCGCCGGCCAGCGACAGGCGGACACCATCGGCGCCGGCCATGAAAGGCCGCTGGGCCAGATCGTTGAAATGCGCCTGCAGCGCGGCCTCGGGGCTGGAGGTGCGGTAGTACTCTGTCAGCAGGACGTAATCCCACTGGTCCTGCAGGGACGGGCTGTCAAAGGACAGCGCCCCGGCGGTGTCGCCGCCGATTTCGCGCAGCAGGGCCACCGCATCTGTTTTCGACAGGCCAAGGGACCGGCTGAGGGTCTCCAGTTGCTGTTCTTCGGGCAGCAGGTTTGCCAGCCAGGGGGCCGCAATGCTGTTTGGAAACGGATCAAGCCCAAGCGGCATCAGCACCGAGATCGGGAAGGCGCGGGGGGTGCTGATCCATTCCGGCGTATAGGCAAACCCAGTGGTGCCGTCGTCATGCACCGTGATGCTGCCAACCAGAAACTGCGCATAGAAGACCGGAACCTGAAGGGTCATTCCAAGTCTCCAAGGTCATAACCGGCGGCGGTGCCTGTCTGCGGCGCAGCCTCCTGGGATGCGCCGAAGAGATCCGCCACCGGCACGTGCAGGGCCTTGGCAATCCGGTACAGGGTCGACGCCCGCGCGTCGCGGGTGCCGGTTTCGATGGTGGAGAGGGCCGAAACACTGGCCCCGGTCAGTTGCGCAAGCTGGGTCAGGCTAAGGCCCTTGCCCTTGCGGATGCTGCGGATGGACTGGCCGAGGCGGATCAGCTCCGGGTGTTTCTGATCGGTCATGCAGGCTCCGTTTTATCGAATACGATAAATATGCCCTGTGGCCGGAGGCAAATCAACAGTTTTACCGTATTCGATAAATTTGACTGGAAACGGGTCAAACGCCAGTGAATTTACCGAATACGGTAAAGGTCAGGCCGGGGCCGTCGCGGACTGCCAGGTCATGTTTTTGAACTCTTCGCGAAAAGCAAAACGGGCGAGGTGATTGTCGATGATCTGCCGCGCGTGATCGAGTTCCTCGGGGGTCGGGGCGGTGACCTTGGCGGTCAGATCCTGACCGGTTGCATGCAGGGTTGCAGGGCCCATTCCCAGCGCAACGGTGCCTTGACCGGTTTCATCGGCGGTGTCGAATTGCACCTCGACCTTATGGGCAAAATGCTTGCAGAGCTGCTGCAGGTATTTTGCCCCGTTCGGGGTGTCAAAGCGGCCTGTGTCGGTGAGCATTGTTCAATTCCTTACTGTTTTACTAGGTTACGTGTAATGTAGTGAATCGCAACGGCGCTGCAACCCGTAATCAGGGGCAGACCAAGCGGCGCCGCGCCTGCGCTTTTTGCGGTGCGGGGCATTTGCGCTGCTGACAAACGGCTGCGGGCATTCTAGAAAAGCCGGGCTGCGGTGCAGGCATCTTTCGCTATGGTTTCAGATTCGGCCCCGCCCGTGGACCGTCTGCAGGGCGGAAACGGCAACCCACATCTCAAGCGATCCCAATACAATCCTTGAGAGGGTCCCCATGTTCCGGGCTTTTGAAAACCTTGTCGATCCCTTTGCCGCAGAGCGGACAGCGCCGCCGCGGGCCAGCCTGCGGGCCTATCTGATGCAGCAGCTGGCGCCATACCGCAAATGGCTGCCGCTGATGTTTGCCACCGGGGTGCTGACAGCGCTGATGGAAAGCGGGCTGATCTTTTACTCCGGGCGGGTGGTTGATCTGATGGCAGAAACCGGCGCCGCGGCGTTCTGGGCCGCGCATGGCACCGAGATGCTGCTGGCGTTGTTCTGCGTGCTGATCCTGCGGCCGGCGCTGGTGGGGCTGAACCATCTTCTGCTGGAGCAGACGCTGTCGTCGAACCTGCAGGAGCAGGTGCGCTGGCAGGCGCACCGGCATTTGCTGGGGCAGTCCGTTGGTTTTTTCCAGGGCGATTTTGCCGGGCGGCTGAGCAACCGGGTGATGCAGATGGGGCCTGCGGTGCAGGACAGCGTGCATATGCTGTTCGAGGCGGTGCTGTTTGCGGTCACCTATATGATCGGTGCGGTGCTGGTGCTGTCGCAGATCGACTGGCGGCTGGCGGTGCCTTTGGTGCTGTGGGTGGGTTTGTATGTCTTTTATGTGCGCCACGTGGCGCTGAACGTCGCGGCCACGGCTGAAAAATGGTCGGATGCGCGGTCTGCCGCGACAGGGCGGATCGTTGATGCCTATGGCAATATCGAAACGGTCAAGCTGTTTGCCCAGAACCAGCAGGAGCAGGTTTATGCGCTGTCTTCGCTGCGCCGCCTGCAGGCGCGGTATCAGCGGTTTTTGCGGATGATGACGACGCTGGCCTTTGGCAGCATTGCCATCAACGGGGTGCTGATCCTGATCGTGGTGGCGCCGGCGATCTGGCTGTGGATGCGCGGCCAGGTCAGCGTCGGCGAGGTGGCGGCGGCCTCGGCCCTGACAATCCGGCTGAACGGGATGAGCGGCTGGATCCTGTGGGTGACGATCCGGCTGTTTGAAAACATGGGAGTGATCCGCGAGGGGCTGCGGTCCCTGTCGGCGGCGCATGGCATCACCGATGCGCCGGGGGCGCCGGCGCTAAAGGTCGGCAGTGCAGAGATCCGGATCGAGGGGCTGACCCATCATTACGGAAACACGCGCGGCGGCGTGAACGGGATTGATCTGCATATCCCGGCGGGTCAGCGGGTTGGCCTTGCCGGGCCGTCGGGGGCGGGAAAATCGACCCTGATAAACCTGCTTTTGCGGTTTCGCGATCCGGAGGGCGGGCGCATTCTGATTGACGGTCAGCCGATTAATACGGTGACGCAGAACAGCCTGCGCGCGCAGATCGGGGTGGTGACGCAGAACACCTCGCTTATCCACCGCTCGGTGAGGGCCAATATCCTGTACGGCAATCCTGGCGTCACCGAGGCGGAGATGATTGCCGCGGCCAAACGCGCCGAGGCGCATGAGTTCATTCTGGCGCTGCGGGATCAGGCGGGGCGCAGCGGCTATGACGCCCATGTGGGAGAGCGCGGCGTGGCGCTGTCGGGCGGCCAGCGGCAGCGGATCGCAATTGCGCGGGTGGTCCTGAAGAACGCGCCGGTCCTGATCTTGGACGAAGCGACCTCGGCGCTGGACAGCGCGGTGGAGGCGGCGATCCAGAAGACGCTGTTGGACGTGATGCAGGGCAAGACGGTGATTGCGATTGCGCACCGGTTGTCGACGATTGCCGGGATGGACCGGATCGTAGTTCTGCAGGAGGGCGAAATTGCCGAGGACGGCAGCCATGCGGAGCTGCTGGCGCGGCAGGGGGTCTATGCCGGGTTGTGGCAGCGCCAGGCCGGGGCGGCGGAGCGGGTACCGGAGGCGGTCTGATTTCACAGAGGCCGGATACTGAAACAAGAAACCCGCTGCGCCGGCCAGGTGCCGCGGGTTTCTTTTTGAGCAGGCCGCGCAGCCGCCTAGACCGCTTCGGCAGTCTCGGATAAATCCTTGCGGGTTCGAGCACGGATCTGAGCGATATCGCCTTTTAGGGTCTGAAGCACCGCATCACCGAACCATTCCAGCGACGCCTCGCAAGCGGGGTCCTGCGCCATTTCCGCCAGCAGGGCGCTGTAGTCATAGGCCCCCTCGAACAGCGGCACCATGCCGTTGCGGGTGCCTGCCGCGCTGAAGACGTTGCCAGGGGCAAAGACTCCCAGCCGGTCGCGGGCGGAGATGTTTTTCAGATGATAATGCGCGATGTGCGGCAGCAGGATGCGGCGGGCCTCAACCGGGTCGTCGCCGCCTTCCCAGACATGCAGCGCGTCAAAATTGATGGCCAGCGCGGCGTGATTGGCGGCGTCGATCAGATCGCAAGTGGCAGCCAGCGAGTCTGCAAGGGTGCCGGGGTGGGTTTCCACCAGCAGGCGCAGCCCGTGATCGGCGGCGATGATGCAGGCTTCATGCAGGGCGCGGATAATCTGGCGGCGTTCCCCGGGCGTGGCGCCGGCGCTGGCCTGATGGCCTGCAAAAGTGCGCATCTTGGCGGCTCCCCAGGTGCGGGCCTGGGTGCAGAGCGCCAGCGTGCGGTCGCGCAAAAGCTCCGGGTCATGCAGCGGCAGGTAGTCGCTGATCATCGGCACCGACAGCCCCTGCGCCGCCATCCACTGGGCGTTATGGATGGCCAGCGGCGATTGATTGCGGGCGTGGACGCCCCAGAGTTCGATGCCCTGAAAGCCGTTGTCGCGGGCCCAGAAGGCGATGTCCTTGAGTCCGATCAGCTGATGGCGGAAGGAAATAGTGCAAAGCGATATTTTCATGCCGGAACCTCCTCGGGCTGCGCAATGTCCTGCGGGGGGCTGGCCCGGAAACTGGCCTGGGCTGGCAGATTGGCAGCGCACCAGGTTTCAAATTGGGCATGCAGCGCGGATTTGATGGCGAATTCAAGCTGGTCCAGCGCATCCAGCGCCGCGAACAGGTCGGGGACCATGGCACGGTCGCCGGTATGGGCGATGCGGGCAGCCAGAAAGTGCAGGCTGCGGAAGCCCTCGCACAGGGCCTCGACCCGGTCGCATTCGGCGTCGAAGGGTTCGAATGCCGTATCTAGTTCCTGCCAGAAGAATGCAAAGGCGTGCTCATAGGCGTATTTGCGCAAGCTGAGCACCGGCATTTCCCGCACCGCGCGGCCAAGGTCGGCCAGTGCCAGCGGCCGCGCTGGGTTGCAATGGTAATCGAAGATCCGCCGCAGGGCGGAGGTCAGCAGGTTGTCGTCCGCGCGGAAGGTCTCAGCAAAATAGGCGGCAAGGTCCTGCGGCTGCGGTGCCTGCGCATGGCCGCTGTTCAGGATGTATCCGCCCGCGACGGTGGGCTGCGCCATTGCGTTCAGGATGGTTTCGCGCGGCAGGGCGCCGCGCCAGCGGTAGTCCGGGTCATAGAGGTGCCAGAGGTCAGGGTCCTCGGTCAGCTCAATGATGACGTAATGCGGGAAGGGGTTCTGGTTGTACTTGTTCTCGCGTTCCGGCAGGTGGAACATGTCGAGGAAGACCACAAGCTGCTCATCATCGGATTTGGTCGACAGCAGCTGTTCGAAGCGGATCAGGTTCTGCTCCTTGGTCTGGCTGTGGTCGTACCATTCGCGCACCGGGATGTTGTAGAGCCGCTCGACCCAACGGGCGAAGTGGTCCTGGGTGATTTCCTCGCTGTGGTAGGCGAGCTGCATCGCCGGGGTCACCCCAAAGCTGCTGTCCCAGGTGCCGAAGTAGAAGGGGCGGAAGTTCAGATGCGCGTGGCGGCGGATCGCGGCGCAGAGGCAGCTGACAAAGCAATGCACGGTGATTTCGCTGGGGGCCGGGGCGGTGTCCGCGGCGGGTTCTGGGGCTTCGCCCAGCAGCATGCGGATCAGCCCGTCGACGGTGGCGAAATCGTCCTTGGACAGCTCGCGTTCGGGCACCTCAACACCGTGATCGGTTTCCAGATGCAGCATCAGGTTGATGAGGATCACCGAGTCGATGTGCAGGTCGTCGTTCAGCGCGGCCTCGGGGCGGAAGTTCTGCATATGCGCATTGGCAAGCGGACCGGCCAGGGTCTGGCGGATGGCGTCGAGAATGGCGTCATAGGTCATGCGGGTACCACCTCCTGCGCGTATTGGGCTGAAATTTCGCGGCGGCTGATTTTGCCGTTGGCTTGGCGGGGC
The DNA here is from genome assembly GCF_001593695.1 of Leisingera sp. F5. Lineage (NCBI taxonomy): Bacteria > Pseudomonadati > Pseudomonadota > Alphaproteobacteria > Rhodobacterales > Roseobacteraceae > Leisingera > Leisingera sp. F5. The sequence continues at coordinate 14,004 of NZ_LUKH01000017.1, forward strand.
AGGGCGGGCAGCTGTTTTATGAGGTGCGGCTGCTGGTGGCCGGCCAGCGCGCTGCGGCAGGCCTGGCGGATGGCGTCTTCGGTTGCGGTGCCTGAATAGAGCAGTCCGGCGCGGGCGCCGGAGTGCGGGTCAGGGATGCGGAAGGCGACGGCGTCAGTGACGCCGGGCAGGGCCATCACCGCCTGTTCCACATCCTGCGGGTAGACGTTGAGGCCTGCCACATTGATCATGTCATCGGCGCGGGCGGTGAAGACCAGCATGCCGGTATCATTCAGGTGGCCGAGGTCGCCGGTGTCGATTGTCTGTCCTGCGATGGTGATGCGCACTGCGTCCGGGGTGCCGTTCCGGCCCGCGGTGAGGGCGGCATGAGGCAGCGGCTGGCCGACGTCATAGGGGTTCTGCAGATCCTGGTTGATGGCGACGCAGCCAGCCTCGGAACAGCCGTACTGCTGGAACAGATAGGTGGTGCGGGCGCGGATCGCTTGGAACCAGGCCTCTGGCAGCACGGTGCCGGAGGTGTTGGCCGCGTAGAGCCGCTGGCCTTCGGGCAGGAGGCGGGCCAGCGTGTGCAGCATCGCAGGCGAAGTATAAAGCAGCGGCTGATCGGTCTCGCGCAGGCGGCGCAGGATGTATTTCGGGTTCAGGCTGTCGAGCACCACCGGCACATGGCCGCGGTGCAGCGCCACAAAAACGCCGGCAATCAGCCCGTAGGAATGGGTGACGGGGCAGGCGATCACCGGCGTCATTGCGGCGCTGGCGGTGAAGAAGGCGGCGTAGCTTTCGACCTCTGCCGCGATTTCGTCCCAGCTGCGGGTGATCACCTTGGCGGCACCCGTGGTGCCGGAGCTCATCTGCACCAGCACGCCGCCGTGCGGGGTGCTTTCCGCTTGCGGCAGGGCGGTTTGTTTCAGCCCGTCGCTGAGCATCAGGTCGCAGCCCGCGGCCTGCGCCATGGTGCGGGCGGTTTCCGGCGGGATGCCCGCGTGGATCGGGAACACGCCAGCGTTCTGCGTGCGCAGGTAAAGCAGCGCCGAGAGCGCGGCGCCGACGTTCTGCATGTGCAGGCCGTAGCGGTGGGTTGCGGGTTCCGCCAGCACGCGTTCAAGCCGCGCGGCGAGGTCAGAGGGGTCGACGGTTGTGTCGTTCAGAACAAACATGGCGGTTATCCTTTTCCGGTGGCCAGCGCGTTGGCGATCAGGTGGCCGTGCTGCGGGTTATCAGGGTCTAACTTGCGGGAAATCAGGCTTTCGGCGCGGATCTGCGGGGTGAAAGGAGCAAAGGCGGCCTGCCGGTCCTGCATTCCGTGTTCGGCGGCGTAGCGGTCCAGACGGGTGCGGACGCGGCGCCAGAAGGTGGCCTCTGCCAGGCCGTAGTGGCGCTGCAGAAGGTCGAAGAGGTCGGCGAGGTTGAAGACAAACAGCGTGTCCATCACCAGCCAACGCAGTTCCTCAGTCCGTGACATGCGGTGGAACTTGTCCGGCGGCGCGTCCGCATAGGCCGGGTCGATTGCGGCGAGGTCCGGGCAGAGGTTTGGGCGCGACAGCAGCTCCGGCACGTATTCCAGGCTTTCGTGGAAGTCGCGGGCGATGAGGCCCGTGGGCCAGCCGTTTTCGTGGTGCAGGATCAGGTTCTGTCCGTGCGCCTCCAGCCCGATGCCGTGCGCGACCATCAGGTGCCAGACAGGGAGCACCGTGGTCTCGATCAGCCGGGCGAGCCAGGCGTCGAGGCCGTGGGTTTCGATCCAGGGGGCAATAAGGGGGCGGCCGTCGGGGTCTGTCAGGGCGAGGCCGTTCACGGGCATCATGCTGTTTGCGGGCAGGCCAAGCGCTTCGGGGCTTTGCCGCCAGATCGCGGCCAGATGCCCGTCCAGCGCGGTGCCGCGGCCGGCGGTGATGGCGGCGTATTCCGGCAGGATGGTCAGCGGGTAGCGGCTGGTGAACAGCGGGTCGCTGTCCAGCACTTGCGCCAGCCAGTTGGAGATCGCAGGAGCGACGGCGACCGATTCCGGCGCGAGGGTGCGCAAGGCCGAGGTGTTGCGCATCGCCATGGCGGTTTTCACATGCGCGCGGGCGGGGTCTGCGGCGTTCATCAGGGTGCGGATTGACTGGGTGGCGCGGCAGGGGGTGCCGATGGGGCCGGCGTCTGCAAGTTGCCCGGATGCGCGCCACCCGTTGAACAACGGGTCTTCCTGCAGTTTGGCGTGCTGCCAAGGGTGCAGGGGCAGGAGGTGGAAATCCTGCAGGGGGGTGCTCTGTGCCTCTGCCTGCGCGGTGATGCGCTGCCATTCTTCCTGGCCCAGCTCCTGTGCCCAGAATTCTGCGCAGGGCAGCACCTGCTGCACCAGATCGCGGTGGAACAGCACGCCGGTCAGGCGGAAGGTTTCGCCGCCTTCAGGCCCGTAGGCGAGGTGGTCGGCGTCGGTGAATCCGCTGCGGGCCTTGTAGCAGGGGTGGTAGGGGTGGCCCTCGTGCAGGGCGGTTTCCAGCGCGGAAATGCCCAAACGGTGCCGCCGGGTTGCAGCGGGGATGTGCAGCGCGGTCAGATCGCTGAGGTGCTCAGTGTGCCGAAGGTCGGCGCGCAGGATGTCCAGCGCGGGCGAAGGTTCTCCCACCGCAGCCAGCACGTCTTCGGTGGTGGCGGAGCGCCATGTGCGGCCCATCCGGACCTCGATGCTGCCCTCCTGCATCCGGTAGCGGCCAAAGGCGCCGCGGCGGCCGCGGGCGCGGAACTGGGTCTGGCGGAAGGACCAACTGAGGGTCTGGCTGCGGTCCAGTTGCAGCGATGCGGCCCAGCCCTCGCTGAGCAGCGCCTCACACAGCTGGCGCAGCACGCGGGGAGCGGAGGTTGCGCGGCTTAAGGGTTCATGCAGGGACATCGGCACGCTCCTGCAGGGGCTGCGGCTGGGCCGCGGCGATGGGGTTTGGCATCTGCAGGAACATCCCTTCCTGCGCGGTGGTCTCCAGTTCATCCACGTTGTGGACGCGGGTCAGCAGGTTGGCCTTGGCAGCCAGCGACGGTGCGGTCAGCAGGTAGCGGGCAAACTCCGCCGCGGCGCCGGTGAAGCGGCTGGCGGCGGCGATCAAACGGCCGCGCAGTTGCAACAGCAGCGCGGGTTCGCTGGTCAGCCCGTCGCAGCCCAGACGGCGGATCACCGCAAAGATCTGGTTGACCACCAGGTAGTAGGCAAGCCGTTGGTTGATGTGGCCGCGCGGGTAGACCAGCGCGGTCTGGCCTGCCAGCGGCGGCTCCAGCGCGCTGAGGCGGGGGAAGGCGTCGCGGGTGATGAAGTAACCCTGATTGTCGCGGTAATAGCCGCGGGACGGAAGGCCGGTGCCGAGGTCCAGCAGGCTGTTTTGCTGATGCGCCTCCAGCGCGATGCCGTGCCGGTCATAGAGCTCCAGCACCGGGTCCAGCATACAGTCGAGATAGGCCTCGAACCAAAGACGGGCGGTCTCAGCGGGGGATTGGCCGCGGGCCGCTGCCAGACGATTGATGAGGGTGGTCAGGAGCGCATTGCGGCCGGGCAGCGGGTCGGCGGTGAGGGCGGCGAGGTTATAGATGCCCTTGCCCGCTGTGCCCATAAAGGGATTGTCGCGGAAAATAACCTCAAACCCGCTTTCGCGGCGGCCCGGCAGGTCTAGGGTGAGATAGGCGGGATCATCGATGATCCGGAAGCGCGGGCTGAGTTTGCTGAATTCCAGCCTGTGCAGCAGCCGGGCCATGGACACACCCACGTCCAGTTCGTTGCGCAGGGTGACGCGCAGCGAGTTTGTCAGCCGCACCGGGATCGAGAATTTCAGCATCCAGGGGCAATCCGGCGCATAAACCGTGCGCACCGAGGAGGTGGCGGCAAAATCGCCCCCTGCCGTGCCCAGGTCGCGCAGTTTGCCCGAGGCCAGAAGCGCCTGCACCGCCGGATCCAGCCGCAGCATCTGCGCCTGCAGCGGGTGCGCGGGGATCAGGGCTTCATGGGTTGGCAGCTGAAATGCCCCGGCGATGCCGGGGATCTGATGGGCCATGTCCGCGGCGGTCCCGTGTGCGGCGTCCTGCGAGACAATGCTTTTGTCGGCAGCAAAGAAGGTGAGCGGGAACCGGCCTGCGTACTCGGGGGCGTATGCCGCCTGCTGCCAGTCAGACAGCCCGTCGCGGCTTTTGGGAGTGGGGTGCAGCCAGTGGCCGTAGGCGAGCGCCTGCTCTGCTGCCAGGAAGCAGTCCGGGTCGGGCGTGCCGGCGTTGCGGCGCAGGATCTTTTCGATTTCGGCGTTGCTGTTGAAGACGCCGCGCAGGAACTCCGGCAGCTTGCCGGGATCGCGTTCGTTCAGATGTGCAAAGCATTCCTGCGCAATCAGTGTCATCACCTGCACCGGCGCGGCCGCCTGCCAGGCGGAGCGGCCCGCAAAGCGGATCTGCGCCGCCCCGAAATGATGCGGCCCGGTCCGGGAGTAATACGCGACCGCCACCCGCAGACGGGCGGGAATATGGCTGAGCGGGATTTCAACCGCATCAGTGCCGCTGGTCAGAGTGGCATTGTCCGGCAGGACTTCCCGCAGGAAGCCGTTCAGCAGTGCCTGCAGGGATGCAGCCTGAGATGCAGCCTGGGCGCTGGGGCCGGGCTGGATGGTTTTCTGGAGGCTCATCGCGGGCCGCCCCGCAGAGGCGTGATGAGAGGAGAGGCAGGTCGCATGGTCCAGGGTTTTCCCGTAGCCGTGCCGCGGCGGGCCGATGCCTGGCGGAGCGCCGGGCATTCAGGTCAACCGGGTCTGTTTCGACATGAACTAGCGGGATGGCTGGCTGCTGAGCGGCGCCGGCAGAAGGCAAGGCGCCTGGTGTGACGTTGAATTCACACCGCTCTGATTAATCGGATTCCGACGGGCGGGGAAGCGGGTTTTTTCAAAAATACGAAGGATTTACGGTACCCGGCAGAAGACCGCGCATGACGGAAATCCGAGGCAGGGGCGCCAAGGCAGGCGCCCCTGCGGTTGCTTAGAACTTAAGGGTGGCAACAACCGAGATATTGCGGCCCGGTTCTTTGATCGAGGTGATCGATGCGGCGGTGTATTCGGTGCCATAGGTGGCCCGGTCGGCGTACTGAGTGTCGAACACGTTGTCGATGGCCGCCCGGATGGTGACGTTGCCAAGGGACGGCGGGCTGTATTCGGCGAAGAGGTTCAGAACCTGATAGCCTTCCTGCTTTTGGGTGTAGGTTTCATAGACGCCATTGTCGTTCGACAGGGCGGCCTCGACGCTGCCGCCGACCAGCAGGTTCATCGTCGGGATTTCCTGCTGCACCTCAAAGGCCAGAACTTTGCCGATCGGGGTGCCCGAGTCGACGACAAAGAAGCTCTCCGCCGGCTGGCCGTTGAATTCGATGTCGCTGCTGTTCATTGTGAAGCGGGCAAAGCCGCTGTCCCAGCCATAGGTTGCGGCCAGGTTGAAGCCTTTGCTTTCGAAGTCGCTGCCGATGACAGCACCGGCCCGGGTGACGCCGCGGACATTGCCGATATTGGTCTTGAACAGCTCACCGCCCAATGTCCAGTTGCCGCGCTGCCAGTCGGCACCAAGGATGATGTTCTTGGCGCGCGAGGACCGCAGGGCCGCATAGTCCCAAGCCTGATAGAACAGGAAGTTGTCTTCCAGATCGTAACCGCCGAAGACGTTGGAATAGCCGGCCCGCAGCGATAGCGAGCCGGTCAGGTCATAGACCAGCGACAGGTTGCCGCTTGCCCCGGAGGTTGAGCCGGTGAACGGGGTGCCGGTCTGGGCGAAATCCTGGCCGGTAAAGTCCTGCCAGTCGTACCGGACGCCGGCAGAGACGCTGAGGCGCTCGGTGGGTTCAAGCCGGGCCTGGGCGAAGACGCCGAAGTTCTTGCTTTCCTCCCCGGTCAGCCCGTTGACCCAGGTCGCGTTCACCGTGCTTTCGCGGACCTGATAATCCACGCCGGCGGTAATCGTGTTGCTGTCCGACAGGTGGAAATCGTTCTTCAGCGTCAGCGCGTAGGTGCTGGAGCTGGTGGATGTTGAATCGCCGAACGGATCGGAGGGGCGGTCAACGTTGATGTCGGAGAACCCCAGCGTCGCCGAAGGGTCCCAAAGGCCGGTTTCATTGCCGCTCTCATAGCGCAGCGAGGCGATGCGGCGGCGGGTGTAATAGGGCGCGAAGCCGCGGGTGCTGGAGCCGAAGTTGGGCTGGAAGTTGCGGATTTCGTTGTCCTGCGCCTCCTGGAACGACAGTTCGATCCGGTCGCCCTGATCGCCCTCATAGGCGAATTTCAACAGGCCTGCAGTCAGGTTTGCGGCGGAGCCGGTCACCTCGTTGCCGTCGCCGTCCTCGTAATTGTCGCCGGTTGCGCGCTTGGCGTAGCCAAGGATTTCAAAGCCGCCGCTGCGGCCTGCCAGGGTCAGCGAGCCCTGGGCGGTACTGCCGTTGCTGGAATAGGACAGGCGGGACCGGCCGCCGAAGGTTGCGCCGTCTTCGATAATGTCTTCGGCGTCGATGGTTTCCATCACCACCCGGCCCGCCAGCGCGCGGGGACCTGCGTCGGCGGGGGCGACGCCGGGATCGACGCGGACCGATTTCATCAGGCCAGGGTCAAAGGCGTTGGCGCTGACGTGGTGAAAGGTGCGGTTGTTCTGGCTGACGCCGTCCACCTGCACCGCGAGGTTCAGCATGTCGACGCCGTTGACAAAGATCTTCTGCGCAATCGGAATGCCGCCGCCGACGGAGACCGAGGCGATGCCGGCAAACAGGTCTTTGAGGTCGCCCATCGCGGCGCGTTCGATCTCGGCGTCGGCCACATAGATTGATGTTGCGCGGTCGGCGGCGTTGCCTGCGGGGTCGCGCTGTTTGACGATGATCGGATCCAGCGACAGCACCTCGTCTTCCTCGGCAAAGGCGGCTGGGGCGGAGATGAGAGTCAGAGCGGTGCTGCACAGCAGCCCTGACAGGCGGATGTTGGAAGTTCGTGCCATGATAAACCCGTGTTCTAAGAGCTGTTAGCTTGGGTTGAATCCTGGCTGGCCTTGCAAAGGCTGGGGCCTCATAAGAAGCAATTCCAGCGGCTGCAAGCCCCTGTCCGGGCGATTTTCCGTTAATCTGCTGATGTTGCATTTTTGTGCGGCCTGCGGCCGGCAGCTGGCACAGCAGCAGCACGGCTGGACTTTTGCGGCGCAGGCGGCTAAGCCGCTCTCGATTTTGAGCAAGCCAACCCCGCCAGCCAAATTCCATCTTAGCAGGATAGAAAATGGCCCATCGGAAGATATTGCAGCTGGCTGCATCAATTGCTGTTGCCCTGACCGGCGCAGCGCAGGCGCAAAGCATTGCGATTGACACCGCGCGCGGCGCGGTCGAACTGACGCAAGCCCCGCAATCAATCGTCGTTCTGGATGCCGCAGCGGCGGACACGCTGCAGGCCCTGCAGGCGCCGATCACCGGTGTCCCGTCCAAGCTGTTTGTCAGCTACCTGCAGGATCTGCAGGACAAAGCCGCGCCGGTGGGCACCCTGTTTGAACCGGATTTTGAAGCCATTGCCATGCTGGCGCCGGATCTGATTGTTGCAGGCGGGCGGTCCTCGGCGCAGGTTGAGGCGCTGGCCGGGATCGCCCCGGCCATCGACATGACAATATGGGGCGAAGACCACGTTGCCCAATCGCTGGCGCGGCTGCGCAGCTATGGCCGCCTGACCGGGCAGGAGGCGCGGGCAGCGGATCTGGAAGCGGCGTTCACCGCCAAGCTGGAGCACACCCGCGCTGCCGTTGCCGGCCGCGGCAATGCAATGATCCTGATGACCAACGGCCCCAAAGTGTCAGTCTACGGCGCGGGGTCGCGGTTTGGATGGCTGCACACCGCGCTGGATCTGCCGGAGGCGGTCGAAAGCGTCGCGGCGCAGACTCACGGCGAGGCGGTCTCGTTCGAGTTCATTGCCGCGGCCAACCCGGACTGGCTGATCGTCATCGACCGTGCCAGGGCGATTGGCCAGGGCAATCAGGCGGCGGCGGTCACCCTGGATAATGCGTTGGTAACGGGGACCACGGCCTGGCGCCGGCAGCAGGTGGTCTATCTGAATGCCGCCAATGTCTATATTGCGGGCGGCGGCATCCAGTCGATGACGGCGACGCTGGAGGACGTTCTGGCCGGGTTTGCGGCAGGTGGCTGATCCTGCCGCCCTGGACAGCCGCGATGCCAGGGGCCGGAATACCCTGGTTCTGATGGGCCTGCTGTTGGGCTTGCTCGCTGCGGTCAGCCTGTTTGTAGGGGTCAACCGGCTGAGCCCGGGGGCAGTGCTGAGCGATCCGCAGGCGTTGCAACTGCTTGCGGTCAGCCGCATTCCCCGCACCGCGGCGGTGCTGCTGACCGGTGCGTCCATGGCGGTGGCAGGTGTCATCATGCAGCTGCTGGTGCGCAACAAATTTGTCGAGCCCGGCACCACCGGCACCAATGAAGCCGCCATGCTGGGATTGCTGGCGGTGACGCTGCTGACGCCTGCGATGCCCTTGTTCGGCAAAATGCTGGCGGCCTCGGCTTCGGCCCTTGCGGGCACTGCCCTGTTCATCCTGCTGGCCCGCCGCATTCCGCCCGAGCGGCCTTTGCTGATCCCGCTGGCCGGGCTGGTTTACGGCGGGATTCTGATGGCTTGCGCAAGTTTCATCGCCATTCAAACCGATCTGCTGCAGTACCTTGGCATCTGGATGAGCGGCGAGTTTTCCGGTGTCCTGGCGGGGCGGTATGAGCTGTTGTGGCTGGCAGGCGGGCTGGCGATGCTCAGCTATTTTGCGGCAGATCAGTTCACCATCGCGGGGCTGGGCCGGAATGTCAGCCTGAACCTTGGGCTGCGGTACGGGCAGGTGCTGGGTTTTGGCATTGTCACCGTTTCGCTGGTGTCGGCGCTGGTGATCGTGACCGTCGGGATGCTGCCCTTCATCGGGCTGGTGGTGCCCAATCTGGTCTCACGGATCATGGGCGACAACCTGCGCGCCAGCCTGCCGGTGGTTGCCGGAACCGGAGCCGGGCTGCTGCTGCTGTGCGATATCCTGGGGCGGCTGCTGCGCTACCCTTATGAGATCCCCGCCGGCACCGTTTTCGGCATCTTCGGCGCTGCGGTGTTTCTGTACATGCTGCTGGGGCGGCGGCCGCATGGCTGACCGGCGGATCCTGGGCCTGGGCTGCTTGCTGGCGGCGGCGGCGGCGCTGTTCCTGTTCTGGGGCTTGCGCGGCCCCACCGCCTATATCCTGGAGCTGCGGCTGGTCAAACTGGCGGGTCTGCTGTCGGTCGGGGCCGCCGTCGGAGTGGCAACGGTGCTGTTGCAGACGATCAGCCATAACCGCATTCTGACACCCGCCTTCATGGGGTTCGATGCGCTGTTCCTGCTGCTGCAGACCGGGCTGGTTGCAGGTCTGGGGGTTGCCGGCAGCAGCCGGATCCCGGCTCTGGCCGGGTTCCTGCTGGACGCCGCGGTAATGATGGGCGCGGCGCTGGTCCTGTTCACCAGCGTGCTGAGCCGGACCCGCCATGACATCCAGCTGATGGTGCTGACCGGCGTGGTTCTGGGGCTGATGTTCCGGACACTCACCGCCTTTGTTCAGCGGCTGATGGATCCGTCCGAATTTTCAATCGTACAGGCCAGAATGTTTGCGCAGTTCGGCGGCATCGACAGCGAATCGCTGGCGGTGGCCCTGGGGCTGATGATGCTGGCCTTTCTGTGGCTTTGGCGCAATCACGCGGTTCTGGATGTGGCCGCCCTGGGCCGGGACACCGCGCGCAGCCTGGGCGTGGCGCATGACCGGCTGCAGCTGAAAGTGCTGTGCATCATTGCCGTGCTGGTATCAGTGTCGACGGCGCTGGCCGGGCCGATTGCCTTTCTGGGGCTGCTGGTGACAAGCCTGGCGCACAGCCTGATGCGGACTCACCGCCATGCGCTGCTGCTGCCGGCCGCGGCGCTGATTTCCGCGCTTATCCTGGTGGCGGGCCAGACCGTGTTCGAACGCCTCCTGATGCTGCAATCCACCCTGGCCGTTGTCATCGAGTTTTGCGGCGGCTTGTTGTTCATGTTCCTGCTGGCAAAGGGGAAAATCCGGTGATCAAAATAACGGGCCTCAGCTATGGCCATGGCGCGAAACCCATCCTTGACGGGATTGATGCGGAGATCCCCGCAGGCCGGATCACCGCCCTGATCGGTCCCAATGGCGCGGGCAAGTCAACCCTGCTGAACCTGATCGCGCAGCAGCTGGCCCCCAGCCGCGGGTGCATCAGCCTGGACGGTTTGGACGCGGCCCGGATTGCCCCCGGCCAGCTGGCCCGTAAGATGGCGGTTGTGGCCCAGAACCTGACCGTGGCCAGCCGGGTCCGGGTCAAAGACCTGATCGGCTTTGGCCGCTGGCCGCACAGCCAGGGGCGGCTGACGGCAGTAGACCACGCAGCGATCGGGGATGCGATTGAGCTGTTCGGCCTTGCCCCATTGCAGCAACGGTTCCTGGATGAGCTGTCTGGCGGGCAGCGCCAGCGCGCCTTTATTGCCATGGCTTATGCCCAGGACACCGGCTGGCTGCTGCTGGATGAGCCGTTGAACAACCTGGACCTGCACCACGCCCGCAATCTGATGGCGCAGCTGCGCCGCCTGGCCGAACAGCGCGGCAAGGGCATCGTGATCGTTGTGCATGACCTCAACTATGCCATCAGCTGGTCCGATCACGTGGTGGCGCTGAAGGACGGGCGGGCCGTCTTTCAAGGACCGGTGAATGAGGCTGCCAGCGCTGCCAGCCTGACGGCGCTGTACCAGACACCTGTGGCCATTACCCGGATCGGCGGCCTGCCGTTTGCGCAATACCACCGTTAGTGGCGGATGCAGGCGCTGGGGCGGGACCGCTTGATCAGCGTCAGCCGTGGCTGACCGGCATCAGCGCCGCCTTGCGGCCCGCTGTCAGACCATCGATGGATTTGACGATTGCCTCCCTGTCGATCCGGAAATGGCGGGACAGATCGCCGATTGTCCCGGTCTGGCCAAAGTGCTCCACCCCGTGCGGGACCGTCTTGTGCCCGGCCACGGCGCCAAGCCAGGCGAGGGTTGCCGGATGGCCGTCGATCACGGTGACCAGGGTGCAATGGGCAGGCAGATCCCGCAGCAACTGTTCGATATGCGAGAGGGCAGCCGGATTGCCGCGGGCGCGTTCCCGCTGGGCGGCGGTCCAGCCTGCATTCAAACGGTCCGCTGAGGTGACGGCCAGCACGCCGATATCCCGCCGCACGCCGCCGATCATGCCGGCGGCGGCAATCGCCTCGTCCGCCACCGCGCCTTGATAGGCGATCACAACCGAACAATTGGGTCCGGGCTTGCGCAGCCAGTAAGCACCGTCGATGGCGCCTTGGCGGAAATCATCATCGGCGCGTGTGCCCGGCTGTTCCAGCGGTTTGGTGCTAAGCCGCAGATAGACCGACCCGCCGGTCTCATCCCTGAGCCAGGTCCGTTCGTCCGGGTCGCCGCCGCCATCCCGCTGCAAATAGCCAAAGGCCCATTCCATGATCACCGCCAGTTCATCGGCAAAGGCGGGTTCAAAGGCCGCCAGCCCGTCCTGGCTCATGCCGATCAGCGGTGTGCTGATGGATTGATGCGCGCCGCCCTCGGGCGCAAGCGTCACCCCCGACGGCGTGCCTGCGATCATGAAGCGCGCATCCTGGTAACAGGCATAGTTCAGCGCATCGAGACCGCGGCAGACAAATGGGTCATAGACCGTGCCGACCGGGATCACACGTTTGCCCCAAAGGCTGTGCGCCAGCCCTGCCGCCCCCAGCAGCAGGAACAGGTTCATCTCGGCAATGCCCAGCTCCAGATGCTGGCCTTCGGGGGCAAAGTTCCACTTGGCGGTGGAGGGAATGCGGTGCTCGATAAAGGCATCGGCCTGCGCCTCGCGGGCAAACAGCTTGCGCCGGTTGACCCAAGGCCCCAGCCCGGTGGTGCCGGTCACATCCGGCGAGGTGGTCATGATCCGCTGCGCCAGTTCGCTGTCCCCGCGCGCCAGCGCATCCATGATTTTGCCAAAGGCCATCTGGGTCGAGATTTCGCGGGATGTATCCACTGCCACAGCAGGCACCGTTAGCGGAGCCTCGGAGTACCGGCGCGGACCTTCGGAAAAGAATGGGACGCGGCCAAGGAATGCCTGCAGCGCGGGTACATCGGCAACTGTTGTAAAAGGCTCCCATTCCTGGCCGTCCGGCACTCCCATATGGGATTGCCACTCGGCCATCTGGGCCTTAGTCATCAGCCCGCCGTGGTTGTCCTTGTGACCGGCAATCGGCGTGCCCCAGCCCTTGACCGTATAGGCCAGGAAACAGACCGGGCGCTCGTGGTCTATGGCGGCGAATGTATCCGCCATGGTCTCCACGCAGTTGCCGCCGAGGTTTTCCATCAGCGCGGCCAGTTCCGCATCATTGCGGCGGTCTATCAAAGCGGTGACCGCGCCCTGGTCGCCCTGGTCGCCCTGGTCGCCCTGGTCGCCCAGGTCATCCAGCAGCCGCTGGCGCCAGACCGCACCGCCCATGTAGGTCAGCGCCGAGTACTCCTGGTTCGGGCAGGCGTCGATCCAGGCACGCAAGGCCGCCCCGCCTGGCTCTGCGAAAGCAGCCCGCTGCAGGGCGCCGTATTTCACCCGCACCACATCCCAGCCGAAGGCATCGAAAATCTTCTCAATCCGCTCGAACAGGCCTTCGCGCACGATCCCGTCCAGCGACTGGCGGTTATAGTCGATGATCCACCAGGTGTTGCGCAGGCCGTTTTTCCAGCCCTCCTGCAGCACCTCATAGACATTGCCCTCGTCCAGCTCCGCGTCACCCGCCAGCGCCACCATGCGGCCCAGCCTGGTTCCGGTGCCCCAGTCCTTGGCCGCGATGAAATCCTGAACCATGGACGCCAGCGCGGTGATGCCGACACCCAGCCCGACGGACCCGGTGGAGAAATCCACGTCGTCCACATCCTTGGTCCGGCTGGGATAGCTTTGCACCCCGCCAAAGCCGCGGAAGTTTTCCATCTTTTCGCGGGTTTGGCTGCCCATCAGGTATTGCATCGCGTGAAAGACCGGCGAGGCATGCGGTTTCACCGCCACCCGGTCCTCGGGCCGCAAGGCCGAGAAATACAGCGCTGTCATGATCGACACCATCGAGGCGGAGGAGGCCTGATGCCCGCCCACCTTGATCCCGTCCGGATTGGGACGGATGTGGTTGGCGTTGTGGATCATCCAATGCGACAGCCACAAAAGCCGCTGCTCAATGGTTTTCAGATGGGTCAGATCCGGGCGCATGGCGTTCTCCTTATTCGGCGGCGTGCTGCACCGGGGCGGGCAGGGCCTGCGCCAGATCAGCCAGAATGTCCTCGACCTCTTCCAGGCCGACGGACAGGCGGATCAGCCCGTCGCTGATGCCATGTTCGGCGCGCTCTTCCGGCGTATAGGTCGAATGGGTCATCGAAGCAGGGTGCTGGATCAGGGTTTCGGCATCGCCCAGCGACACCGCGCGCTGGATCATTTGCAGACCGTTCATCAAGGCAATGCCGCCGGCCAGCCCGCCTTCGACCTCAAAGGCGATCATCGCGCCGGGCTGGTCCATCTGGCGTTCCGCAATGTCATGCTGCGGGAAGCTTTTGAGGCCTGGGAAGTGCATCGTGCGAACCGCCGGATGGGCGGCGAGGAAGTCTGCCACCACCTTGGCCGAGGCGCAGTGGCGGTCCATCCGCAGGTTCAGCGTCTTCAGACCGCGCAGGATCAGCATCGCATTGAACGGCGCCATCACCGCGCCGGTCATGTCCTTCATGCCGACCAGACGGATTTCGGCAATCTGCTCGGCGCGGCCCGCAACCAGCCCGGCCACCACATCGCCATGGCCGCCGAGGTATTTGGTGGCGGAATGCAGCACAATATCCGCGCCCAGCTCAATCGGCCGGGTCAGATACGGGGTGGAATAGGTGTTGTCGACCACCAGCTGGGCGCCGGCAGCATGGGCGATTTCTGCCGCCGCGGCGATATCCACCAGCCGCATGTTGGGATTGGCCGGCGTTTCAAAGTAGACCACCCGCGTCTTGCCGGAGACCGCCTTGCGCAGGTTGTCCAGATCGCTCATGTCGACATGGGTGATGGTGACGCCCCATTTCGCCAGCCCGTGGCGCATGAAGGCAAAGGTGCAGCCATAAAGCGTCTTGTCGACGATGACCTCGTCCCCTGGCGACAGCAGCGTCCACAGCACAGCGGTCACCGCCCCCATGCCGCTGGCCAGCGCCAAGCCCGCTTCTGCCCCCTCCAGCGTGGCGATGCGCTGCTCCAGCAGATCGCAGGTCGGGTTTGAGATACGGCTGTAGATATGGCCCGCGCGCTCCCCCGCAAACATCTCGCCGCCTGCCTCGGCAGTCTCGAATGCAAAGGTCGAGGTAAGGTGCAACGGCGGCGTCAATGCGCCCTCGTGATCCTGCGGGTCATAGGCATGGTGAATGGCGCGGGTGGCAAAGCCGTTGGGGCGGGTCATGGCTGTCTCCTCAATCTTATTTCAGCCATAATACGCCGTATTGAAGGGTAATGTATTGCGAAGTATGCTTCAATGAATGTAATTATTGGCAGATACTGCCAATACGGGGTCCTCATGGATAACAAGGACAGACAGATCATCCGCGCCCTGCAGCAGGACGGGCGGATGACAAACCAAGAGCTTGCCGAGGCGGTCAACCTGTCCCCGTCGCCGTGCCTGCGGCGGGTCCGGAACCTGGAGGCCAAGGGGATTATCCGCGGTTACAGCGCCGATGCAGATGCCGCCGCCTGCGGGCTGGCGATCACTGTCTTTGTCCGTATCCGCCTGGAACGGCATAACGAAACGGACGTTCAGAACTTCGAACGGCGGATGCAGATGATCGAAGAGGTGCTGGAGTGCCACGTGCTGACCGGCGCAATGGACTATCAGTTGCGCGTTCTGGTGCCTGACCTGGAAGCCTATGAAAATTTCATCCGCCACCGTATTCACCCGATTGGCGGCATCGCATCGATCGACACCAGTTTTGTCTACGGCACCGTGAAACGCACCGCAGTCTTTCCCTTGTCTGAATGAGCCCGGGCTCTCCGGGTCAAATAACGGGGAACTTGGTCCTATTGCTCCCTGTGCAAGGCTGTCGCTAAGGCACAATAAAGTTAATGTGGCGGTCTGTGCTAAATGCGACATGGCGGCATGGCTGATACCCGCCTCTATCGCTGTCACCGTTTCCCGCCTGACGTGATTGCTTACACTGTCTGGCCGTATTTCCGGTTTGCCTGAGCCTGCGCATGGTTGAAGACCTTCTGTTGGAGCGCGGCATCATCGCGGCACATCAGGCAGTGCGGGCGGGGGCGGAAAAATTCGGGTGGTAGTTCTTGAAAACGATCCGTCTCCGGTCAGTTGTCAGGCTCGGCGGCAAACAGCATCTGGACGAAGTTGTCATCTCGATCGGAGGCGGCAAGCATTGGCCTTGGCGGGCCGTTGATCAGGAGGAGTTCGTGCTGGATGTGCTGGTTCAAGCCCGCCGCGAGCGGCAGGCCGCCCTTGGGCTGAAGCGGAAGCTGTTGTCTCGGCAGTGCCTTTCGCCACGGGTTTTGCTGGATCACTGGCGCTGCGGGGTTTCCAGGACCGAGATGGCGCAGCCGGCGCCCAGCAGGGTGGCGGAATAATAGGCGATGCCGGGGATTTGCAGCGGGAAGTCCACCAGCGAATGGGTTGAGACAAAGGCCAGTGCGCCCAGGGTCAGCACCGGGATAGCGCGCAGGGAGCGCCGCCGCCGCAGGCCGGTGAGGCAGCTTTTCAGAATCAGCCGGAGGCTAAGGGCCAGCAGCAGCAGGGCGGCAGGCAGGCCGAACCCCAGGATGAGTTCAAGATAGGAGTTATGGGCCCTGTGCCAGCTGCCTTCGGTGCCAAGGCAGGCCGGATCCCGGTAGCCGGGAAACACTTCGGCAAAGGTGCCAAAGCCGGTGCCGGTCCACAGGTTGTCCCGGATCGCAGCCAGCGTGCCGGCCCAGGCGCACCAGCGCGGATCACGGGCGGCGCCATCAAGCCGCGAGAACACCGGCTCGCCGAACAGGACCAGCAGCAGGCATCCGCCGCCCAGCACCAGCAGCACCCGGCCGGCCCGGCCATGCCGCTGCGCTTGGGCCGAGATAATGGCCAGGCACAGAACCAGCAGCGGCAGGCTGAGCAGGGTGCCGGCCCGCGACCGGGTTGCGATGATGGCGGTCAGCACCGCAAACAGCAGCAGCCAAAGCGCCGGCTGCACAAGATTGATGCGGGCAGGGGAGGGGGCCGGGCCGGGCCACCGCAACCGGGGCGCGGGTTTGAGGATCTGAAGGCTGCCGACCAGGGCAAAAGCCGTGAGGCCGAAAAACGAGGCGGCTGCATTGCGGTTCACAAACACGCCGGAAAAGCTGCCGTGGCTGACCGGGTAGCTGGTAAAGACCTGTGCCTGGGGAAAAAACACCTCAAGCACAATGGACAGCAGCACAATGGCGGCGCCGGTCAGGGACAGCATGATCCAGACGCGCTTGGCGGAGCGGGGGGACTGGCACAGGATCAGGGTGCAAAGAAAGACCAGGCCGGGCAGGATCAGCGCCGGCAGCGCCGCCAGGGTGCGCAACGGGTTGACGGAGAGATAGCCTGCGCCGAGATCCAGCGCGGCGCCGGCCTGCTGCCAGACCGGGTGGGTTAGCGGGCCGATGGGCAGCGGAACTATCTGCAGCCCGCCCCAAAGCGCTGCCAGAGCCAGGATCAGCGCGGTGCCTTGCATCAGGGGGCGGATGCCGGCGGAAAGTGGCCCGGCCGGCAGGCAGAACAGGGCCAGCAGCGCCGCCAGGCCTCCGGTTATCTGCGTATAGGGCGGGGAAACCGAGCCGTTGAACAGCGCCGCCAGGAACAGGACAGCTGTCAGACCGGCCCGGCAAAAATCCCGGTAGCGGTGCGGAGAGAGCGCATAGGCGGATTTTTGCAGCACGTTTACACCGCCCGGCCGGCCGGCAGCGGGATCACCCTGCGATAGCGGAGTAGTAGTAGCTTTGCCGGGCAGCTGCGGGGCAGAGAGGTTTCAGCGGGACAGTAAACTTGGACAGATAGCATGGGGGAGAGTCTGGTGATTGCAGAATTGAGTTAAAATATTGCGAAACAAATGCACGCATTGAGGTTATACAACTCAATCCGCAAATGAATCATAAAATTTTATTAGAACTCTTTATTTTTGTCAATCTCTGCTAGAAAGGCCGTCAGGGTGGTATGCACACAGCCTGTGCAAAATGCTTTGGACGCGTAGAATTGAGAACCCGATGATTTGCAAACGAACCCTTGGCCTGTTGCTTGTGCCTCTTGTTGCGGGCGGGTGCAGCTTTCTGCCCCGCAACGGCCCGGATGAGACCGCGATACTGGAAAAATCCTCCAGTCATTTGCAGGCCGAAGACGCGACGCTGGGCTATAACTATGTGGTTGTTGATGTGAACCGGGAGGTTATCCCGTTTGTCACCAAGGACGACAGCAGCTCGTTTGCGACCTTTGGCGCCAGCAGCGCCGAGGTGCCGAGCATCCGGCTGGGCGCGGGCGATGTGATACAGATCACCATTTTCGAGGACCAGTCGGGCGGGCTGTTCATCCCCAAGGAAGCCGGGGTGCGGCCGGGCAATTTTGTCACCCTGCCAGCCCAGGAAATCGGCCGCGACGGCATGATTTCGGTGCCCTATGCGGGCAAGATCCGGGCGGCCGGCAATACCCCCTCGGCGGTGGAGGATATCATCGAGCGCCAGCTGGAGGAGAAAGCAATCAACCCGGCGGTGACAATCGAGGTGGTTGAGGCGAATTACCCGCGCGCCTCGGTGATCGGCGAGGTGGAGGAGGCCGGCGTGTTCACCCTGCGCAACAGCGGCGACCGGGTGCTGGATCTGGTCGCCCAGGCGGGCGGCATCACCGGCGAGGATCACGAGACGTTTGTCACCCTGTCGCGCGGGCGGCAAAGCGCCAAGATCGCCTATGAGGCGCTGACAGCCAATCCGCGTGAAAACGTCTTTGTGGCGCCGGGAGACAACATCAATATCTCCAGCGAGAGCAAGAAATTCTATGCCTTCGGCGCCACCGGCACGGTGGGGGAATTCACCTTTGGCGCGGCCACCGTGGATCTGAACGGCGCGGTTGCCCAGGCGGTCGGCCTGGATGACAACCAGGCGGACCCGGCGCATGTGTTCATCTACCGCACCGAGCACCGCCATGCGCTGAAGGAGATGGGTGTGGATGTTTCCGGATTTGAACAGCACGATATTCCAACGGTTTACCGGGCCAATTTCCGCAAGCCTGACAGTTTCTTCATGGCCCGGAATTTCGACGTGCGGGACGGGGATGTGGTTTATGTCTCCAATGCCGACTCGGTTGCGGTCAGCAAATTCTTCGGGCTGGCGACCACGATTTCGGGCGATACAGTGCAGATCGACGGCGATCTGTCGAACCTGTCCAATTAAGGCGGGCGCGCTTCATGCATGGGTTTTTCAATCGGTTCCGCAATAAAGCAAGCAGGCGCCAGGACGCGGCGTTTGCCCCCCTGGCCCCGGCAGAAGATTTTGTGGCGGTGGGAGACATTCACGGCTGTTATGATCTGCTGGGCCGGCTGCTGGACCGGATTGCGGTGCGGCCGGACTGCGGGCGGCTGGTGTTCCTGGGCGATTACATCGACCGGGGCGAAAGCAGTGCTCAGGTGCTGCAGGCGCTGCACGGGATGCAGGCCGGCGATCCGGAGGTGGTCTGCCTGCGCGGCAACCACGAGGACATGCTGCTGGGGTTTCTGGACGATCCGCTGGGCGAAGGGCCGGGCTGGCTGCGGCATGGCGGCCGCCAGACGCTGGCCAGCTTTGGCATTGAAGCGGTGCATGCGGGGATGCCGGAACTGAACTGGATTGCGGCGCGCGAAAGTTTGCAAAACAGGCTGGGTGCCGGGCTGATCAGCTGGATCCGCGCCCTGCCGGCCTATTGGCAGAGCGGCAACCTGACGGCGGTGCATGCGGGGGCGGACCCGGCCCGGCCAATGGAGGCGCAAGAGGATTACGATCTGGTTTGGGGCCACAGCAATTTCGGGCGGGTGCCGCGCCAGGACGGGGTCTGGATTGTCCATGGCCACACGATTGTTGAGGATGTGCGCACGCAAGGCGGCCGGATTTGCGTGGATACCGGTGCTTTTGCAACCGGGAAGCTGAGTGCGGTTGCGGTTCGCAATGACGGTTTTGAGGTTTTGACCGCCTGACCGTCTGGGGAGGGCCGGGAAAGAGGCATAAGTGCAATTTTTCGGGGATTTAATTCAAAGCGCATCAGTCCGGCAGGTTAGGGTGGTTATTTATACACGCAATAGGTGCATCCATTGAAAGCAGGCGCGCGGACCTGTCCGCGCCGTGAATTGGGCATTTGAGGTCATGATATGAGTTTTGCGTTTTCTTCAGGAGCCCGTCAGGTGCTGGCGGCCGGGTTTGTTGCAGCCATTGCAGTGTTTCCGCCGCCCGCTTCCGCGCAGACGGCGGAAGGCGCGGTCAGTGCAGGCGGCGCAGACGGGGCAAGTGGCGCGGGCCGGGCGGAAAACCCGCCTCTCCGGGTGGAGGCAAGCCCGGCGGCGCTGGCGCTGTTCCTGGCCGATCCGGCAGGATTTCTGACCCAAGAGGATGATCTGGCGGCACTGATTGCCTCAGTCGCCCTGACGGATCCGGGCACGGCGGCCAGGATTGCCGGCCTGGCCTCTGCGGAGGGGGTCAGCGCCGAGCAGGCCGCGGCCGTTGGCGCAGGCCTGGCGCAGGCCGCAAGCCAGATGACGGCGGAAGGGAATTTTCAGCAGGGCGCGGCCATCCTTGTGGCGGTTGCGCAATCTCCCTCTGCCGGGCTGGCGGCGGGGTTCACTGCCGCTTCGGGGGATGTGCAGACAGCGGCCACAAATCCCGCTGCGCCAGGGGCGCCCGGCGCCGGGCTTGGGGCCGCGGATGCGGCGGCGGGCGGCGGCGCGGCGGATATCGGCGGCGGTGCTGCGGCAGCAGGCGGCACGCCGGCCACCGGCACCGGGGTGCCGGGCGGCGCTGTCAGCCCGGCCGGCTAGGTGGTTTCCGGGCAAGAGCTGCGTTTGCGGACAGCCGTTTGTCAGTATTCAGGTGCCAAATGCAAAAGATGACCCATGAACCGATGCGGGTGCCGCAGACGCCGGACGGCGGCGGGGCGCAGGACGACGGTCTTGACCTGATGCGGATCTTTGCGGTGGCGCGGCGGCGCTGGCCGGTGCTGCTGCTGGGGCTGGTCTGCGGGCTGATGCTGGGGGTTGCCTATGTGGCGACGGCAACGCCGGTCTACACCGCCTCGGCCCATATCAGCGTCGGCTCTGCGGATGCGGAAAACGCCCGCGAACTGTCGGGGGTGTCGGGGGTCCGGCTGGACGAGGACCAGATCACCACGGAAATCCAAGTGCTGCGGTCCGAGCAGATCGCGGCGCGGGTGGTTGCCGCGCTGGACCTGGTGCAAAATGGCGAATTACTGAGCGAACCCACGACCGGCCCGGGGCGGCTTGCTGAGGGGGTGAAAGATCTGCTGCGGCTGGCGGCGGCAGCGGCTGTGTCCTGGATGCAGGACGCGCAGCCCGCCATTCCGCTGACGCCGCAGGAACTGGCGGAAGCCGCCCGGCAGGATGCCGTCAGCCTGCTGCGGGACAATGTTTCCGTGCGCCAAGTGCAGCGCAGCCGGGTTCTGCAGATCACCTATACCTCGGTCTCCCCGGCGCTGTCGGCGCGGATCGCCAATGCGGTTGCCAATGCCTATATCGAGGATCAGCTGGCCTCGAAATACGAGGCGACCCAGCGCGCCACCAACTGGCTGAAGGAGCGGTCGGACCAGCTGCGGCTGCAATCTGGCCTGCTGGACAAGGCGGTCGACAGCTTCCGGCGCGAAAACAATCTGGCAGGGGCGGGCGGCGATCTGTCGTCGGATATCGAGCTGGAGCTGCTGAACAAGCAGGTGGCGGATCTGCGGGCGGAGCTGCTGGCGCTGCAAGCCCGCAGCAACCGGCTGAATGAGATCGTCACGCAGAATGACACCTCGGCCTTTGTCAGCTCAACCGCGAGCCAGTCGATCACCGCAAACCTGCGCAGCCAGTATCTGGAGACCTTGCGGGACTTTAACTATCTGCGCAGCAGCCTGGGCGCCGATCACGCGCAGACCCGGCGGCGCCAGCGCGAGCTGATCCAGCTGGAAGGGCTGATGTTCGAAGAGATCAAACGTTCAGAAGTGGTGGCCCGCAATGATGTGCATGAAGCCCGCGAGCAGCTGGCCAGCCTGGAAGCCGCGCAGGCGGTGGCCGCCGAACAGCTGGGGGCGGACAACACAACCCTGGTTGAGCTGCGCGAACTGGAACGCAATGCCGAGACCGTGCGCAGCCTTTATACCAGTTTCCTGCAGCGCTATCAGCAATCGCTGCAGGAGCAGAGCTTTCCGGTGTCGGATGCGCGGATCCTGAACCCGGCGCGGGTGCCTGAATACCCAAGCTCGCCGCAGCTGGCAAAGATCACGGCCCTTGCCGGCATTCTTGGGGTCTTGCTGGCGGCGGGCTGGAGTGCTGTGCGGGAGGCGGTGGACACGAGGCTGCGCACGGAAGATCAGATCAGAGAGATCCTTGGGCTGGAGTTCCTGGGCGGGCTGGAGAAGATTGCGGCACCGCGGCACCAGCCGGAGGCGGGGGACCTGCAGCTTAACCGGCGGGAGGTGCTGTTTCCCGGCATCCTGCGCTATGGCGCGGACAAGCCGCTGTCGGGGTTTGCGGAGACGCTGCGCACCGGCAGGATGAGCCTGACGCTGAAGGCGCCGCAGCGCGGTGCCAGCCAGATCATCGGAGTGGTGTCCTGTTTTCCCGGCGAAGGCAAAACAACCGCCGCCGCCAATTTCGCGGCCCTGCTGGCGGCGCAGGGCGCCTCTGTCATGCTGATCGACGGCGATTTGCGCAATCCGGGCCTGACCCGGTCGCTGGCGGGCGGTATTGAGCAGGGCCTGGCGGATGTGCTGCTGGACGGCGCGGACTGGCAGGATGTGCTGTGCGTCGAACAAGAGACCGGCGCCCATATCCTGCCGAACCGGCCGGGCCGGGCGGTGCATACCGGCGAGCTGCTGGGCGGCCCGGCGATGGAGCATCTTCTGGCCGCCTGTGCGGCGGTTTATGACTGTGTGATTGTCGATCTGCCGCCGCTGGGGCCGGTGGTGGATGCGCGGGCGGTTCTGCACAATCTGGACGGGCTGTTTTTTGTCGCCAAATGGGGGGCCGCCGATGTGAACCATGCCGCCGCTATCCTGGACAGCGATCCGCGGCTGCACGGCAAGTGCTATGGTGCCTTTCTGAATATGTTCGACGCGAAAAAGGCCTCTGCCTATGGCAGTTGCGAGGGGTCGTCTTATGGCTACGGGAGGGCCTACGCCCGCTATTACCATGACCGCTAAGGCCCTGCTGCTGGCGCTGGCGGCCCTGTGCGCAGGGCTGCAATGGCAGGGTTTGCGCAGCCATTTGAACCACCAGGCGCATCACCGTCTGGCCGCAGAGGCCGGGGCCGGGCGGCTGGCGGCGGCGGACAGCAGACTGGTGGCGGCGCTGCTGGCTGCGCCAGCCGGTGCGGCAGCGGTGTTTGATCCGCATCTGCTGCGCAGCAAAGCGGTTCTGCAGTTATACGCGGCGGATCTGATTGCGGCGGCAAAGGGGCTGGACCCGCTGCTGCCGGCGCCGGACCCGGAGGCCGTTGCAGCCCGGAAAGCCGCTCTGCGCCAGCTTGAGGCGGCGCTGGTCCGGCAGCCGCTTGACGGGGATCTTTGGCTGCGCCTGGCTGTGATGGGCCGGGCTCTCGGCCTGCCGGAACGGCAGCTGGAAACCTATCTGGAACGCTCAAGACTCTCCGCCCCGCACGAAGGCTGGATCCTGAGGCGGCGGGACGCGTTTTAGATTAATAACAACTCACGAATGTTTAACTGTGACAATTTTCAGAATCAATTGACACAATTTTGACTCAATACATAATTGCCTAATGTTTATTCGTTCGATTTTGGCGAATGGTTAAATTTCTGTTAAGCCTTAGGTGTTGAAGTTAAATGTTTGACATTGAAGTCCCAGAACGGGATCTGCCTGGTAATTCAGTCCGTTCGCCGCGCCGCAGCACGCTGTCCGGCCTTCCGTTTGCGGGGGTCAAGCGCCTGTTTGACTTGGTTGTCAGCAGCGGGGTCCTGCTGCCGCTGGCCCTGATGTGCGCTGCGGGCCTGCTGCTTCTCAACCCGTTTTGGAACCGGGGGCCGCTGCTTTATTCGCAGCTGCGCATGGGGCGGGGCTGCCGCCCGTTCACCGCCTATAAGTTCCGGACAATGCGCCCTGCGCCAGAAATCCGCCGCACTGCTGATTGCCCGCTGGAAGAAGAGCGGATCACCCCGCTTGGCCGGTTTCTGCGCCGTGCCCGTTTGGATGAGCTGCCGCAGATTATTAATGTTTTGAAGGGTGATATGAGCCTGATCGGGCCGCGCCCGGACTATATTCACCATGCGCGCCGGTTTCTGGCCGACGTGCCGGGATACCAGGAGCGGCATGCGGTGCGCCCGGGTATCAGCGGCTGGGCCCAGGTGGAGCTGGGGTATGTCGAAGGCATTGATGCCACGCGGATCAAGGTGCGTGCCGATCTGCATTACATCGCGAATACGGGTTTTGCTATGGAGGCCCGCATCGTGTGGCGCACCCTCAGCGTGATCGCGCGGCGCGGCGGCGCCTGACGCCGGTGCGGACCTGCGGCAGCGGGGCTCAGGACAACCCGCCTCCGGCTTGCGGCGCGGCAACCGAATACCAGGCTTTTGGGTCTGTTTCCGATTGGATTTTCAAAAACCGGTATCCGGTTTCCCGCCAGGGCCGGATTTCATTTGTGAGATTGTCCAAGGCAAAATCCCCGCCGCGAAAACGTGCAATCAATACGGCATGGCCGGCGCCTTCCGGTGTCAGCACAGTTGCCAGCCGGAGAGATTTGGATGGCCAGCCTGAATTCATTAATCTTTTACGCTTTTGAAGTGCATAATCTTCGCAATCGCCCCGTACCGCATTCAGCAGCCATTCATCGGCAATTCCCTGTGCGGTGCCGTCTGTTTGGGGGGTGATGTCCCGGTTTACCGCCAGATTGATCCTCACCAGCTCGGCCAGCTGCGCCTGTGCGGAGCGGGCAGGCTGCGGGTTGCCGCCGCGCACTGCGCATTGGCCAGGGTGGCGCAGGCAGAAACGGGCATGGGCCAGGGGCGGCAGTACTTGCCCGGACAGCGGCACCTGGGCAGCAGGCATTTGCGCAGGCGGCAACGGCTGAACGGCGGCGGCGGAAGTGGCCAGCGCCGCTGCCATCAGGCAGGCGGCCAGCACCCCATGGATACCGGGCAGCAGCCGCTGCCGCATGCGGCGGCTGCTGCCCTGCCCAGGGCGGGTTTCGGTTTGCCGCTGTGCCATTGCGTGCTCCTCGCAGAATAAATCCGGTCGAGAACAGGCCTATTGGCGCAATCGGGAATGGCTGCGGGGCCGCTGTGGCTAGAAAATGGCTCTTGTTTTCAATTTATTAAGAATGCCTATCAAGTCCTTACCCGCGCACTTGCAAACGGTGCGCCCTGCGCCGCGCAGCGGCGCCGGGCCCAACCGGAAGAGGCTATCTATGATAGCGGATAACGGGCGGGAGCCTGCCGCCTATTTCAGCAGCCCTTCGAGGTAGGCGCCATAGGCGTTTTTGGCGAATTTCTCTGCCCGTGCCTTCAGCTGGGCCGCATCAATCCAGCCCTGGCTGTAGGCGATCTCCTCCAGGCAGCCGGTCTGCAGCCCCTGGCGTTCCTGCAGGGTGCGCACGAAATTGCCCGCATCCAGCAGCGAGCCATGGGTGCCGGTATCCAGCCAGGCATAACCGCGGCCCATGGTTTCAACCCGCAACGACCCTTCCTCCAGATACATTTGCAGCAGATCGGTGATCTCCAGCTCGCCGCGCGGCGACGGCGCGACCCGCCGGGCCCGTTCCGGCGCCGTGCCATCCAGGAAGTAAAGGCCCGTCACCGCATAATTCGAGGGCGGCACTTCAGGTTTTTCGATGATCTCGCGGGCGCGGCCCTCGCCGTCGAACCCGACCACGCCATAGCGTTCCGGATCCGCCACGTGATAGCCGAACACGGTGCCGCCCGCGGTCTGCCCGTCGGCGGCGGCGAGAAGGTCCGGCAGACCATGGCCAAAGAAGATATTGTCGCCCAGCACCAGCGCCGAGGGCGCGCCCGCCAGAAACTCCTCGGCCAGGATAAACGCCTGCGCCAGCCCGTCGGGCGAGGGTTGCACCACATAAGTGAGCTCAACCCCCCACTGGCTGCCGTCGCCCAGCAGGCGGGTGAACTGCTCCTGGTCCTGCGGCGTGGTGATCACACAGATCTCGCGGATGCCCGCCAGCATCAGCACGCTGAGCGGGTAATAGATCATCGGCTTGTCATACAAGGGCAGCAGCTGCTTGGAGACCGCCATGGTGATCGGATAAAGCCGGGTGCCTGAGCCGCCCGCCAGAATGATGCCTTTGCGACCCGCGCCGGGCTTGCCGTCAGTCATGCCAATTCTCCCAAATCTTTCAGAACCTCAGTCAGCCCCATCCGCCAGTCCGGCTGCGGGATGCCGAAAACCGCCTCCAGTGATGTGCAATCGAGACGTGAATTCAAGGGCCGCGCCGCAGGCGTCGGATAAGCGGCGGTTGGAATATCTTCCACATCGCACTCCACGCCCGCGCGGGCTAAAATCTCGCGCGCAAAGCCTGCCCAGCTGGTCTCGGGCGCGCCGGCAAAATGATAGGTGCCGGACTTGCCCGGCTCCTCCCTCAGCTGCCGTGCGATGGCCAAGCAGGCCGCGGCGATGTCCCGCGCCGGCGTCGGCGCGCCGATCTGGTCGGCAACGACGGTCAGCCGCACGCGTTCTTTCCCAAGCCGCAGCATGGTTTTGACGAAGTTACCGCCATGCGCCGAGACCACCCAGGAGGTGCGCAAGGCCGCATATGCGCCGCCCGCCGCGCGCACCGCTTCCTCGCCTGCCAGCTTGGAGCGGCCATAGGCGTTCAAGGGCGCGGTGGCATCTTCGGGCTTCCAGGGTGCTTCGCCGCTGCCGTCAAAGACGTAATCTGTGGAGACGGTGACAAAGGGAATGTTCAGCGCGGTGCAGGTCCGTGCCATGGCGCCAGGAGCATCGCCATTGATGATCGTGGCCAGCGCCTCTTCCTCTTCCGCTTTGTCGACGGCGGTATAGGCAGCGGCATTGATCACCGCGGCAGGCGCATGGGCGCGGATGGCCGCCGCGCAAGCGTCCGGATCCGACAGATCCGCCTGACCGCGGCCCAGGCAAATGACGCCGTCATAGGCCGCCAGTTCGCGGGCCAACTGGCCGGTCTTGCCGAAAACGAGAATGCTCATAGGGTCTGCCCCGCTCCGTTTCATCTTTTCCCAACTACTCCAGCTGGAAAGCCTTCACTTGCCGGTGCCCAGCCGCTGGCCGACGCCGTCGCGGTCCTGCAGGGCACGCCACCAGGTCTCGTTGTCGAGATACCATTGCACCGTGCGTTCCAGGCCTTCCTCAACCGTCACCGAGGGCCGCCAGCCCAGCTCGTCGCGGATGCGGCTGGGATCAATGGCATAGCGCGCATCATGGCCCGGGCGGTCCGTGACAAAGGTGATCTGGTCCTTGTAGGACGCGCCGTCGGCGCGCGGCCGCTTGCCGTCCAGGATTTCGCAAAGCGTCTGCACCAGCTCCAGGTTCGAGCGCTCATTCTCGCCGCCGATATTATAGCTGCGCCCCAGCGCGCCCTTTTGCACCACCAAGAGGAGGGCGTCGGCGTGATCTTCCACATACAGCCAGTCGCGCACGTTGGAGCCGTCGCCGTAGATCGGCAGCTCTTTGCCCGCCAGCGCATTCAGGATCACCACCGGGATCAGTTTTTCCGGGAAGTGATAGGGGCCGTAATTGTTGGAGCAATTGGTCAGCACCACCGGCAGGCCGTAGGTTTCGGCCCAGGCGCGCACCAGATGGTCGCTGGCGGCCTTGGAAGCGGAATAGGGCGAGCGCGGATCATAAGCCGTGTCTTCGGTGAACATCACCGCGGGGTCGGCAGGCAGGCTTCCATAGACTTCATCGGTCGAGATGTGATGGAATCGGAAGCCTTCCGGCTTGCCGGCCGCGGTCCAGTATTTCCGGGCGGCTTCCAGCATCTGATAGGTGCCGGTGATATTGGTCTCGACAAAATCGCCCGGCCCGTCGATCGAGCGGTCGACGTGGGATTCCGCCGCCAGATGCATCACCGCATCGGGTTTGTGGGCCTCAAACACGCGGTCCAGCGCGGCGCGGTCGCGGATGTCGGCTTGCTCAAAGGCATAAAGCGGGCTTTGTGCGGCCTCGGCCACATTCGCCAGGCAGGCGGCATAGGTCAGCGCATCCAGGTTCACCACCTGATGGCCGCGGCTGATTGCCAGCCGCACCACTGCCGAGCCGATAAAGCCGGCCCCGCCGGTTACCAGTATCTTCATGCCGCGCCTCCGGCTGAGTGTGTTTTCATCATTTATCCTTCCCAGCCAAAGGGGCTGTCGAAATCCGCCAGCGCGGGCGCGCTTTTGTCTTTCTCCGACAGGACAGGCGCGCCGTCAAATCCCCAATCGATGCCGCAGCTGTCCCAGGCCACCGCGCCGTCGCAGTCGGGCGCGTAATAATCGGTGCATTTATAGATCACCTCGGTGTCCGGCGCGCGGGTCAGGAAGCCGTGCAGGAAACCCTTGGGCACCAGCAATTGCTTGCCGTTTTCTGCGCTCAGCTCAATACCGAACCATTTGCCGTAAGCGGGCGAGCCTTTGCGGATGTCCACCGCCACGTCGAACAGGACGCCCTGGCCGCAGCGCACCAGCTTGTCCTGGGCATGGGGCGGGGATTGGAAATGCAACCCGCGCAGGGTGCCGGTCTGGGCTGAGACAGAATGGTTGTCCTGCACGAAGTCCAGATCGATACCATGTTCGGCCAGCCGCTGCCGGTTCCAGCTTTCGCTGAAAAAGCCGCGCGCGTCGCCGAACCGTGCCGGTGTCAGCACCTTCAGCCCCGGCAGCCCTGTTTCGTCTATCTGCATCGCCTCTGACCTCATGTCTTCTGTGTGTCCGCCTGCATCAGGCCGAAGTACTGCTGCCCGATCCGGTCCCATCTGTAGCGCCGCCGGGCAACGTCGCACAGGGCTGCTGCTGCGGCGGTATCGTCAAACCCGCTGGATATCAACTCTGCCAGCGCCGCGGAGGAGGTGAAAAAGGCGGCCTGCTGTTCGGTGGTGAAGCGGTTGAAGCTGCAATCATAGGCTAGAATCGGCAGGTTGAAATGCATCATCTCGACCAATGCGGGGTTGGTGCCGCCGGCGGAATGGCCGTGCACATAAAGCGACGCCTGCGCGCGCAGATGGCAAAGCGCGCCGGGGTCGTAAACCGGGTCCAGCAGATGCAGCCCGGGATGGCCGCCAAACTGCGCCCGCAGCCGCCGCCCGAAGGCGCTGTTGTTCCAGTTGCCGGCAAAGACCAGCGGCTGCCCGGCCTGGGCAAAAGCCGTCAGGATCATTTCGGGGTTGTTTTCAGGCTCGATCCGGCACAGCGCCAGCGCATAGCGGGCCGGCAGTGCGGGATCATCGCAGCCGGCCGTGCCAAGGGCGGCAAGCGCGTGGTCCCCGCCATAGGCGATGACTTCGGCGGTGATGCCGTAAGTTTCACGCAAGTAATCGGCAATGCCCTGGTTGTCGGCAATCACCTGATGCGACCAGCGCACGGCAAGCCCTTCGGACCAGTGCAGGAAATGGCGGGCGGGCCCTGCCCATTTTGCCCGCTCCCATTCGATCCCGTCGACATTGGTAATGATCCGCGCCTTTGACACCAAGCGGATCAGCGGCAGCACACAGGCGCCCGAAACCCCCAGCAGCAGCAGCACGTTATGGCCGCGCCGCACCGCATCCAGCGCCGTCACGGCATCATAGAGGATGCTTTGGATGCCGTTGGCGTTCAGCCGCGAATAGCGCAGCCGGGCGTTCAGGAACCGGGCCGGGCGGGCGGGGTAGGCACGCGCGCTGCAATAGACAGTCAGGTCAGCGTCCTTGCGGCGTTGCGCCATGGAATAGCGCACCAGGTTTTCCGCCAGCGTTTCAAACCCGCCATAGCATCCCGGCACACCAACCGTGCCGAGAATGGCGGCTTTGATCTGCGGGGCTGGGGACGTCTTTTGCGGCGCGAGGCCTGCCAGAAACCGCGTCTTGAACTCCTCCAGGGTAAAGCGGGCCTCGTATTGCGCCCGGTTCTGGCGGGCGCCATCGGGGCCAGCCTCTGCCAGTTTGGCCGCCAGCGCCAGTGCCAGCGCTTCGGCATTGCCCGGCGCCACCAGCGTGCTGGCGGTGCCCTGCAGCGCCTCGGGCAGACCGCCGGTATCCGAGGCCGCAATCAGGCAGCCCGCGCGCAGCGCCTCCAGTGCGGTGGTGGGAAAGGGATCGGCAAAGAGCGAGGGGATGCAGGCGGTTTTGCTTTGCGCAAAAAAGGCGGCGGCGTCCGGGCGTTCGCCCAGGTAGTCCAGCTGCAGATGGGCAAAGCCCGCAAATGTACCGGGCGGCAGGGTCTCGCCCGGCAGGCAGCCGCCCAGGATCAGGATTCTGGTGCCATGGTGCCGGGGCGTGTCCAGCTGGCGCAGGGCGTCCAGGAAGACATAAAACCCCTTTTTCGCCGTTAGCCGCCCGACAAAGGCGATGTCCCAGCGGCGGATTTCCTCCATGGCGGCGTTGCCTGTGTCCAGATCGGGAATGCCGTTGTGAATGACCTGCACCCGCGTGGCGTTTTCCAGCCCCCAGGAATCCTTGATGGCCTGCGACACCACGATGACCCGCAGGCCGGACAGCCGTATTGCCGCCTTCAGCAGCCAGGCCGCGGCCGCTCCGGGGGCGGTTTCATGCAGATGCAGAAGGCAGCGGCGGCGCGACATGCGGGCAATCAGGGCTGCGGGCAAGGTGGCGAACGTGTTGCAATAGAGGGTCCGATGGCGGGGAAAGCGCTTGCGCAGCAGGGTGGCAAAACGGACAGAGTTGCGGACCGTCTTGACCAGGCTTTTGAACGGCGCCTGCCGGAACTCCCGCATCACCAGGATCGGCAGGTCCGCGCGAGCGGCATAGCGGGCGGCGGGGGCGTTGCGTTCCACCGCCACCAGCGCATCCACCGGATATCCGGCCTCTTCCAGAAAGGTGATGATGAAACGCCCGATGCGGGAGGATCCGTACATGTCGGACACGGAGTCGAGAAACAGGACCGGCGCGGTTTTATCTGTCTGAGGGGCGGGACCGGGTGCGGCTCCCGGTACGTTTTCCGCCGTTTTCCGCGCAGGCCGCCAGGAGGGCTTCAATGATCTCATCAACAATGTGTTCAATATCCCTATCAACATTGACCGCCGCAAAATGGCGGTTCTCGCGGGCCATCTGCAGCAGCAGTTCCACCTGTCTGGCGGTTTCCTGAAGCTCGAGTTCCGGCTTTCTGTGGTGCAGCAGCTCTGACGGGCCATGCAGCGCGAAGATGATGGCGGGCTTGGGCGCGAGACGTTCGATCAGCCGCAGCAGCCGCGCCGGAACCGCCATGCGGTAGCGCAGCTGGTCAAGGCGGATGTCATTGAGAAACCGGTCGAAAATCACCAGATCCTTGCGGATCATCCGGGGCAGGACCACCAGGAAATGCCCCAGGATGTAATCGCAGGCAAAGTACAACAGCCGCGCCAGCGACACCGCCCGCCCATGCGGCACCACATCATGCGGGTTGGGGTTTTCCTGTATCTCAGCCGCCGGGTTCCAGAATTTGAGCCGCCCCGGCGCTGGCAGCAGACGGGGGCGCCAGTACAGAAGGGTCACGCCGTGAAACACCGGTGACAGCCTTTTGTGCAGCGCGGCGATCAGGGTGGATTTGCCGGAGCCGTCCGGCCCCAGAAACGCAATGCTGCAACCCACCGGCTGCCGGATCCGCTGCAGGTGCCGCCTGAATTCCTGCGCCCACGCAATCAGGCGGCGGCGCAGCCCCATGCGGGCCCTGCCGTA
This sequence comes from Leisingera sp. F5, assembly GCF_001593695.1. Lineage (NCBI taxonomy): Bacteria > Pseudomonadati > Pseudomonadota > Alphaproteobacteria > Rhodobacterales > Roseobacteraceae > Leisingera > Leisingera sp. F5. Next base: position 45,109 of record NZ_LUKH01000017.1, read on the forward strand.
GCCTGCCAGCTGCCGCCGCAGCATAGCGCGCTTTTCCGGCAGCCGGCCTGCGGCTGCGGCCTCAACCGCGTCCAGAATGACGGGGGCAAAAGCGGATTTGAAGGCGCCCATATCCACGGCGGCGTGCAGCTCCCGGATCCGGGCGGCGCGGTAGGTCCGGTTGTCGTTCTTCAGCACATGCCGGACCGCCAGATAGGCCAGCTCGGATTGCGGCGGCAGGGTCCAGAACATCCCGTTATAGACCCTGTTGCGGGCGATTTCCGCGTGGCGCAGCACCTCGCCGGTGCGGAAGGAGCCATAACCCGCCATGATGTCCAGCTTCAGCATCACCCGCCCGGCACTGCCGCGCAGGACCAGCGTATAGGCGCGGCTGCAGGTGCCGGACCAGATATCAAACAGCAGCAGCAGACCGTTATCCTGCGCGAAGTCCCGCACCAGCCTGGCGATCAGCGGCCCGTCGCCGGGGGCGGCGGAGATATCCACGTCCAGATCATATTCCGGGTTCTCGGCCGACAGGCCGGACAGCACGCAATAGGACACGCCGTGTTCCTCCAGGCAGGCAAAGAACCGGAGCAGAAGCTGGTCGCGTTGCGGCAGGCTGATGCCGTTCATGTCAGCTCCTCAATGCGGCGTTGCGCCCGGGGGCGGGCGCCGGTTCAGTAAAATTGCAGGACATTGCGCGGCCCCCAGATCAGGATTGTTCCCGCGGCCAGCATCAGGAAAAAGGCAAAGCCGCCGACAGCAAACAGGACGTCCTCGCGCAGCACCCGCCGCAGGAACAGTGCCAGGAACAGCGGCTCCATCATCTGGGCGGGCAGGTAGATCCGGTCGCGGAACAGGACATTGTCCCAGAACAGCGCCGCCAGGATCAGCAGCGCCAGGTAGTAGCGCAGCAGCAGCCTTTCGGTGTTTTGCAGCCGCCGCCATTCCAGCAGCGCGCCAAGGAGCACCAGAAGCGGGATTGCGTGCTGCGGTTTCAGCGATGCGTTTTCATAGGCGAATTGCCCGGTGGCGGCGTAATGCTGGTAATCCTCGAACCGCTCGATCCAGGGGGCGGCGCTTGCGGACACATAGGGAAAGAGCAGAAACAGGGCCGCGGCAGCGCAGATCAGGGCGCCAGCGGACAGCACTGTGCGCCGGGCGCTGGACAGATCCGCCGCGGACAGGAACAGCACATGCCCCAAAGCGGAATAGTGAACCCCGCCGCCGGCCAGCGCCAGGGCGAAAAAGCTGCGTGTGCGCCCGGCGGTGACCAGGATCAGCGTGGCATGCAGGATAAGCGCTGCCGCTAGGCCGTTGCGCAGGATCAGGATGTTCACGGTCCAGAACACCGGCGAGGCGCAATAAAGCGCAAAGGCAAAACCGGCCAGACGGGGATTGAAGCGGGCAAAGCTAAGGTAGACAATCAGATTGGCGGCGAAGGCGCTGAAAAACAGGTAGAACGTGCCGTCGGTGCTGATGCGGCGCAGCAGGCGGATGGCGGTGATATAGGCGGTCTCGACAAAGCTTTCGAACCGTTCGGGGTGGCTGTACATCTCCAGATAGATCCGGGTGTCGGCGCCAAGCTGGACATCGCGCCAGCTGACCGCCAGCGAGACCAGGATGACAACCGGCAGGCTGACCAGCAGCTGCCCCGGCCGGCCCCTGACCTGCAGCGCCGCCAGGGACGCGAGGCCGGCTGCCAGGACGATGGCAAAATAGATCAGATGCACTTGCGCGATCATGCGGCGTCCTGCGCAGGCGCTGCCAGCAGGCGCTGCAGCATAACGGGGCTGGCAGGGCAGGCATTGCCCCGGAAAATCCGGTCCAGAAGATAGGCGGTCAGCAGGAAGCGGGCGCCCTCGGGTGATTGGTGATGCCAGCGCGCCTGCATCTGGCGCAGCAGCGGGACGGGATCGCCGCAGGGCGACGCGGCGCCGGTGCTGAGCAGGAAATGCAGATGGTCCCAGCCAAGCGGCTGGCGGGCCGAAAGCTCCCAGTCGAAGACATAGAGGCGGGAGCCGGCGGCGGCGCAGTTCCAGGGGGTGAAGTCGCCATGCGCCAGGGCGGCAGCCACCGGGCTGCGGGTAAGGATACTGCGCAGCGCTTCCAGGCCGCGGGCGGCCAGACCGGTTTGCGCCGGCAGCAGGGAGTTTGATGCCGCGGCGTGCTGCTGCTGCAGGCTGTGAAGGTAGGAACCGCTGATCTCTGCTGCCGTTTTTGCCGCCATTTCGTCCAGAAAGCCGAAATGGCATTGGTGCAGGGTGCGGGCCGGTTTGAAACCGGGGCGGGCCTCGTCGCTGCAGATATACGCCCGGCGGGGGCCGAACCGGGTGTATCCCAGCACGGATGGCAGCAGCGCCGACGACAGGTCCAGCTTGCGGGCGGATTGCAGTGCCCGCACCTCCTTTGCGATCAGCGTGCCGGCATGGGGCGAACAGGCCAGCTTCAGATAGGCGTTTTCGCGGCTGTGCGCGCAGCGCAGCTGCACTGTTATCTTGCGCTCGGGCCCTGGCGTGCCCGAGAAGAACGCCGCCGATGGCCAGCTGTGCAGGCAGGATGCGCGCGCGCACATCTTCAGATAGATGCGGTTGCGGGTCCAGACCGGGCGCAGCCCCGCGCCGTTGAGCGCCAGCACGGCGGATTTCGCCAGCCGCGCGCGGCGCGACATCGGCGTCAGCATCCGCAAAGCATCTGCCACTGCCGTGCGCCCCAGAAGCGGCACCAGCAGCCAGCGCTGCACGCTGTTGGCCCTGAGCACGGCAAAGGCGGTGGCGCCGGGATCCGCGGCGCCGCAGGGGCTGATGCCCAGCAGCCCCAGTTCTTCGATGAAGCCGGCAAAGCCGGGCTGCGCGACGGGAAACATGCGGGGGCTCATAGCAACGGCAGCCGCAGGCCAAGGGTCCGGTAGCCGCCGGCCGCCAGCGGCAGATAGGCTGCCAGAACGCCGGCCGTGGCGGCCATGCCTGCGCCCTGCAACCCGTAATGCGGCACCAGCAGCCAGGTGGCAGTGGCAAGAACCGCCGCGCCGGTCAGCTGGCTGGCCACGCAATAGGCCTGATGGCCGGTCATCAGCAGCATCACCGTCAGCGGCCCGAAGGCCGCGCGCAGCAGCTGTGCGGCAAGCAGCAGCAGCAGCACCGGATAGATGCCGCTGGCATAAGTTTGGCCCAGCAGCAGGCGGATAATCTCTTCGCCGAAGACGAACAGCGGCGCGGCAATCAGCAGGGCCGCCGCAAACCCGGCCAAAGTCAGGGTCAGATACAGTTTCCTGAGCGCAGTGAGATTGCCCTGCGCGTACAGGCTGACAACCCGTGTGGCCATCAGCAGCTCCAGAATGCCGACCGGCAGCGCGGCAAACTGCGCCGCCTTATCCGCCAGATTGTAATAGGAGACCTGTTCTGCCTGCAGCAGAACACCGACCAGAAGCAGGTTCAGCTGCAGGCCCAGGATCATCAGCACCGCATAGGCGATGTAGGTCTTGCTTTGCGCAGCGGCCGGGCGGACCAGGGCGCGGGCGGCTGTGGCGGGGCCGCTGAACCCTGCGGTCACCCGTCTGAGCCGCAATTGCGCCAGCACCGCGCCCAGCCCATAGCCGGCGGCCATTGCAGCCAGCGCCGCCCAGGCGGTCCGGCTGCCGGTCAGGGAGATCATCAGCAGCAGCGCAGCGGCTGAGGCCGCCGGGGCCAGGATCAGGAGATAGAGCTGCCCTTCGGCGGCCCGCTCCAGCCCGCGCAGCGCCGCACTGCCAATGTTGATCACCCCGATGAAGGCGGCGGCCAGAAAGATCAGAACAACGGTGCCGCCGGTGAGCGGCAGCGGCAGGGCGCGCGCGCTCCAGCCGGCGGCGAGCAGCAGCAGGAACAAGAGCGCCGCAAGGCTGACAAGCACCATCGCGGCGGCAATATGCGGCCGGACTTCAGGCTGCCGGCCGCTCTTGTGCAGCTCTGCCACCCGCCGGGTCAGGAATTGCGACACCCCGCCGGAGGCCGCCGCAGCGCCGATCACGGCCAGCGACCAGGCAATGGCATAGAGGCCGTATTCCTGCGGCCCCAGCCAGTGGGCCAGCAGCACCGAGATAGACAGCACCAGCGGCACTGACGCCAGTTTGATGATCCCGACAACAGCGCCGTTGCGCAGGTAAAACGAAAGAGTGCTTCCGGGACGGGAACGGGAGCGCGGGCGGGTTGTGGAAATCATGCCGGCAGCTCACACAGATCCGGCTGCCGTGCCGGGCTGCGCCAAAAGGGAACAGTAAACGTCCGCGTGCCGCGCTGTGATCGCATCATAATTATACGTGCTCAGGGCCAGATCAATTGCAGCCCTGGCTTTTAACTGCCGCAAGTCCTCATCCGCGGCCAGCGTCAATAACGCCTGCGCCAGCACTCCGGCAGCATCGCCGGAGCCCGGCGGCGGCAGGGTTATTCCGGCCTCCTGACCCACCGCCCGGCCAATGGCGTCCCCCTCCAGGCAAACGGTGGGCAGGCCGGTCAGCATGGCCTGCAGCAGAACGGTCGCCAACCCGTGGTGGTAGCTGGGATAGAGAAAAACATCGGCGCGGTTCAGTTCGCCCAGCAGCGTCTCCATCGGCAGTTTCCCGGTCAGCGTCACCGCGGCGTCCAGACCGTTGCGGCCGATCACCGCGCGGATCGCGGTCTCCTGGTTGCCTGCGCCAACCATCGTGAGCCGGGACTGCGGATATGCGGCATGAAATGCGGCAAAGGCGCGGACCGCCAAAAGCGCGCCCTTCCAATCAACAAATTCACCGGCATAGATAATCCGGATCACCCTGCCGCGCTGCAGATCCGTTTTCCGCTGCGCCATCCGCGGCGCGGGCTCAATCCCGGTCTGCACAAAAGGCACCACTTTGTTCTGCAGCTTGGCGGGGAGGTTGCCCGGCGTGTGCGACAGGATCACATCCGCCCGGGCGCGGGTGCGGCGGACGCCGGGGTCCAGATTGCGCAGGCCATAGCGCAGCGCAGTACGGGCCATGTCCTTAAGCCGGGCGCGCCAGGGCATCTGCCTGCGGATCAGCGGATGGGTGTTTTCGCTGCCCACCGGCCCCCAGACAAACGGCTTTTTCTGAAAGGCGGCGCCAGAGGGCATCCAGTCCATCCCGCCGGTCAGATGGTGGATGACATCAAAGCCGTGAACCCGGTCAAACCGGCGGATTGCGGCGGCAGAGCCAAGCTGCCAAAGGTAGTAATACAGCAGGAAGTTCTTTTTTCCGCGGCCCTTCAGGGCGGTGAACAGGCGCGGCAGATCATAATAGAGGAGCTTCAGATCCGGGTTCCGGTTTGCCGCGGCCTGGGCAGGCCGGTTGTTGCTGCGGGTCAGCACCCAGACCTGATGCGCGCCTGCCAGCCGGTTTGCCAGCGCCCAGCCGATTTCGCCTTCGCCGCCTTTGCCCGGCTCGCAGGCATATGCAAGAATGAGTACTTTCAAAATTCCCTCAGCATAATGGCGGGTGGCGGCACGCACCCTTGTTTCAGTGGCGGAGCACATCCTTTCCGATCGGTTGCGGGTCAGGGCGGGCCGCCGGGGCGGCGGCATCAGTAACGAAAAATGCTTGCACCGCTGGATTCCGCCTGCAGAAAACTACGTTTACGGGTATTGCAATATCCCTCAACTCGCTATGCCCGCCAAGGGCGAGTAACAATTTATTATGGTATTTTAATAAAACAACTTCAGAAAACCAACAATCAATAACCTGAAGTTGTAATGCCGTTCTTTCTTCAGGCTTTGATGGGCTTTGATGCTGTAACCGCCCCCGACGGCATCGACGTGCCAAGGTGGGATCGGAACAATCTATATTGGGAGGCGGTCATGTCGGGGGCGGTTACAGCATCAAAGCCGCTCCGGCAAATCCACCCGCGCGCACAAATTATACCTGTAATCCCTCTTATGTTAACTAATCGGATGAAACGCGCGGATATTGTTGAAAACACCTTGGGCCTCGATGTTTACCAAGGGCGAGTGGTTTGAATTCGGGACGTAATTCGAGGCAAGCCGCCATTCTACTGGGCGGCAGACGCCGCTGTCGGGCAGTGATCACTCACAACGAAGCTGTGCCGACGGTTGACCGGGTCCCATCGCCAGCGCTGCGCCGAGATATGAACGATCAGGCCATCGATCTGCTCCAGATACATCTGGCCGAGTTCCCCGGCCACGTCGGGCAGTGCAATGCCTTTAATTGCGATCGCTTCCATGAGCCGTTTGAGATGGGCAGGCCCTCGCGCTGCAACCGGACCATGCCCGGCAACCTGACCGTCTATCCTGGGAACCGCGGTCCGATGGGTATGAGCCTGTTCGCTGAACTGATCCAGTATGTCGATGCATTCGAAAGGATCGCCGCCTATGCAGCCTCACGCGAAGGCGCCGCGGCGCAGAACAGCGCCCTGTTTAAGCCGCGAATTCACTGATCCGCTTTATTTCAGATCAGCTCTGGAGACAAAGGGCTCCGGCACCCTGTGATGCCGGAGCCTGGATTGAAACGGAGCCAAAGCCGTTTTTCGTTTTTCAGTACGGCTGCCAGGCCTGTCAGCAGACGTTTTCTTTCAGACCTTCTCCAGCGGGGCATCACCCGCGGTTTCGTGGCTGAACCCCTTGTGGCGGTAGTAGGTTGAATAGATCGTTGCCCCGACAAAGGTGATGCCCCCGGCAAGGTTGCCCAGCACGGTGGGGATCTCATTGAAGAGCAGGTAGTCGGCCCAGGTGAAACCGGCCCCCAGCAGCAGCCCGGCGGGGAACAGGAACATGTTCACCACCGAATGCTCGAACCCGAGATAGAAGAAGATCAGGATCGGCATCCACATCGCGATCACCTTGCCCGAGACGCTGGTGGACATGATCGCGGCGACCACGCCGGTGGAGACCATCCAGTTGCACATGACGGCCCGGATAAACAGGGTTGTCATGCCGCCGAGACCGGCCTCGGCATAGCCCAGGGTCCGGGCTTCACCGATGGTGCGCAGTTTCTGCCCGACATCGCCGGCTTCCTGGGTGAAACCCATGGTCAGGATCGTCGCCATGAAGATGGCTGTTGTCATGGCACCGAGGAAGTTTCCGGCAAAGACCAGTGCCCAGGTGCGCAGCATCGCACGCGGGGTGCAGCCCGGCCGGTTGGCCAGCACCGCAAAGGGCACCAGGGTGAATACCCCGGTCAGCAGATCGAACCCCAGCAGGCTGAGCATGCAGAAACCAACCGGGAACAGCAGCGCGCCAATCAGCGGGTTGCCGGTGTTGACGGTGACGGTCACTGCAAACCCGGCGGCCAAAGCCAGGATCGCACCTGCCATATAGGCCCGGATCAATGTGTCTTTGGCGGACAGGCCCACTTTGGAGGCGCCGGCTTCGACCATCGCATCTGCGAGCTCATGCGGTTTGAGATATGACATCTGGCCCTCCTCAGTTTGGCGCCGGACGGACAGGGTCCGGCATTTCCAGTACCGGGCGGTAACTGTCCGGATCGGCCTCTGGCACCGGATTCTTGCCGGTTCGAAGCGCACTGCCGCGCGACAGCAGGATCAGCAGCGCCGGGGTGACGGTGAATTCAACCAGCAGCCCCAGAAAGATCGTTGCCGTGGTGACAAACCCGAAGGTGGCAAGGCTTTGCACGGAACCGGTTGTGTAGACAATGAAAGCCACCACCAGGATCAGGGTCTGTATGCCCATCGCCTTGCCCGCGCTTTGGAAGGTGCGGTGCAGGGCGGTATCCAGGTCCGCGCCCTGCTTGCGGCGGTCCAGGAAGTTGCGGGCAAAATGGATTGTGTCGTCATCCAGGATGCCCAAAGCAATTGCGCCGATCAGAATGGTGAAGGGATCCAGGATAATCCCCATGTGGCCCATGAAGCCCAGGACCAGCAGCACGCAGCAGACGTTGATAGCCGCCATTGTCAGGCCGATCACCACCGACCGGGCGATCAGCATCATCACCAGCGCCACAATTGCAGTCGCCATCAGAAAGGAAGAGATCTGCGTTTCCGTCAGGAAAGTGCTGATTTCAAGCCACATCGGAACCACGCCGGTGACCACAACCCCGGCATCCGGATAGCCCGCTTCGGCCATAACGGCGGCGGCCTCTGCCTTGATGGTTTCGACCAGCGGCGTATAGGCGCTGTAGGCGCGCGACGGCACTAGGAAGGTCAGCCGGGCTTCGTCGAAGCCGGCATTGGCAACCCGCTCCATCTCGTCATGGCCGGAGCTTTCGAACAGCAGGATCAGCTGGGCAATGGCGGTGCGGTCGTCAGGGATGGCATAGCTGCCCAGGGTCTGTTCCGACAGTTCCTTGACCACATCGGCCAGAGTGTAGGATTTGACCGGCACATCCTGATCCACGGCCGCCAGTGCCTTTTGCGTGATGGCATCAACTGCGCGCAGGGCGGCGGGTTCTTTCAATGCATCGGTTTTGCCAAGCGAAATCAGAACCTCGATGGAGTTGGAGACCGGAATGGCCGCATTGGCGGATTGATGCGCCTGAAACAGATCCGAGTCTGTCTTGAAGGTACCCAGATAGTAGTAATCCGTTTCCAGCTTGCTGACACCTGCGATGGCGAAACCCACCAGCACCGCAAACACGGCCACAATCAGCCGCGGCGCGCCGATGGCGAAGTTCGCCATTGCGGCCAGCGCCGGGCTGTGCGTGGTGCGGCCCGGCTGCTGCCGGATGCGGTGGCCCCACAGATTGGCCAGCAGCGGAAACAGGATCAGGGTGAAGATGCAGGCCGTCATCAGGCCGATGCCCAGGATCAGCCCCACGTCGCGCACCGGCAGAACACGCGAGCCGGAGAAGGCAAACAGCGCGCCGGCAGTGGTGATATTGGCCAGCAGCGCCGGGCCGCCGGCCTGTTCCATGGTGTCCAGAATGGCCGCCTGCACCGGTTCGCCCCTGCGCCGGGCGGTGGTGAAATCCGACAGCAGATACGCCGCGGTGCCCAGCCCGACTGAAATCAGGAAAGAGGGAACAATCGGTGTGAGCAGGCCGGCGTCAGCGCCCCAAAGCCCCATCGCGCCAAGCGCGCAGGCAATGGACAGGCAGGCGACCAGCGGCGGCAGCACCAGGGCCAGCCGGTGGCGGAAGGCAGCAAAGAAGCCGGCCATCACCAGCGTGAAGGTGATGCTACCGAAGATGCCGCTTTCCATGCCGACAATGCGCTGCACGTCCGCGTCAAGGATCGGCGCGCCGATGGCGATGCCATCCCAGGCGGCATACTCTGGCTGTGCAAGCACGGCGCGCACCGCCTGGGTGAAGCCCTCTTTGTCGGCGTTGGAGAAGGTGCTGACGGTTTCCACCAGAACGCCGAACTGCGTGCCGCGGTCATTGACGAACAGCCCGCGGTAATAGGGGTGGGCGGAGGCCTGTTCCAGCCGTTCGGTGACTTCGGCCTGCGACAGGCCGGCATGCAGATAGTCACCAACATCAAGGACATCATCCTCGCCCGTGATCGAGCGGACGTTGTGCAGCGCGGTCACCCGGTCGACACCGTCGATGTCTTCCAGCCGGGTTGCCAGCCCCTCCAGCTTTTGGACAAAGGCGGCGTTGGCCTCTGGCGGGGTCACGACGATGAAAGAGAACTCGTCCGACTGGTACTTTTCCTTGAAGGCATACCAGTCTTCGATGACCTCGGCCCCCTCCAGAAAGAAGCTTTCCGGAGAGGTGTCAAAGCCAAGGCGGGCAAGGCCGCTCATGAGGGTGGCGGATACCGCCAGCATAAAGACGATTGCCAATACGCGCTGTGCCAGAACGAAGGCGGCGAAGCGCCGCATGAACCTGGCGAGAAGGGGTTTTGAATGTGTCATGGATCTTACTGCAGCCTGATGGATTCAAGGTTGATTTTGTCCTGGACCATGTCCGAGAGAGCGAAGCGCTGCACCTTGCCGTTGCCGGTGCGCGGCAGTTCATCGAGGAAGAAGATCTTGTGCGGGATCTGGGCCTTGGCGAGTTTCCCGCGGATGGCGTCCTTCAATGCCTGTTCAAGCTCTGGCCCGGCGGTGGCGCCTGCGGCGGGAACCACAAAGGCATAGGGCCGCACCAGAGGTTCCGGATGCTCGCGCAGGACCACTGCGCATTCCGCGACCAGCGGATGCGCGTTGAGGAAATTCTGGGTTTCCGCCGGTGAGACCCAGACGCCGCCGACTTTGGTCAGGTCGGTTGCCCGGCCCAGGTAATGGAACCGGCCATCCCCATCCATGCGCAGGATGTCGTCGGTCCGGTACCAGCCGTCTTGAAACGCCTTGGCGCTTGCGTCCGGATTGCCAAGGTAGCCTCCGGCCACCGAATTGCCGCGCACCCAGGCGACGCCGGCCTCCCCGGTGCGGGTCACTTGCCCGTGCGCATTGCGGATTTCGATGCTGAAGCCCGGAACGATGGTGCCGATGCTTCTGCCGCCGGTTTCGCCCTTGGGGGTGGCAAGGGCAAAGGACATGATTTCAGTGGCGCCAAGACCATCCTGGATGCTGATGCCGCTGATCTGTTCCCAAGCGTCATCGACAAAGGGCGAGCGGGCCTCGCCGGCGGCGATGCACTGGCGCAGCGTCGACAGATCGCGCGGCGGCTGCTTGACCAGAATGCTGTAGACGGTCGGCACCGAGAACAGCACCGTCGCCTTCTGCTGTTCGATCTGGTCCAGAATGGCGGCGGGATCGAACCGGCCGTTGCCCAGCAACAGGGCGGCACCGTGATACAGCGCGGTCATCGACACCGAAAAGCCATAGGAATAGCTGAGCTTGGAGGTGACGATAACGTTGTCCTTTGGCGACAGCCCGACGTTGTGGCGGCCATAGTTCTCGGCCATGTTGACCAGGTCGAGGAAGGAATGCGGCACCGCCTTGGGCAATCCGGTGGACCCCGAGGTGAAGATCACAACAGCCTCCTCCCCGGCGCTTGCGGCTGTGGATTGCGGGCCGGCTGCGGTCGGGCCCAGCAGCTGCGCGTTGCTTTCAAGCAGTGCCACCGGCAGCAGATCCTGCAGACCGGCTTCCATACCGGGGCTGCAGAGCGCATGAACCGGATTGGCCACCTGCGTCATCGCCCGCAGGCGGTCCTGCGGCAGCGAGCTGTCCAGGGTGACCGGCACGGCGCCGATGCGCCACAGGCCTGCAACCGCAGCGATATGGGCAAAATTGCCGGCCCCTGCCACAAACACCCGGTCGCCGCGGCTGATGCCCAGCGTCAGGACGCGGGCAGCCGACACGCCGGCCGCATGATCGAGATCCTTCCAGGTGAAAATCCCGCCGTCCATCTCCTTGATCGCCGGATCGCTTGCACTGATCCCTTCCGCACGCTGGCCGATCAGGCGGTGATAATAGTCGATGCTGTCGCCACTGGTCAGCGACCGCGGGTCCGCGGCTGCGCTGGCACGGGACAAAGCCGCGCCCTTTCCGGCGGCCTCCGGGCTGCCGTCGCCGATCAGGCTGCCCCAATCGACCCGGCCGATCGGACGGTCGAACGCACGCAGATCTGCCAGTTCAAACCCGGTGTCGGCAGCGATTTCGCGCAGCATGCTGACCTCGCGGTGCGATGGCGCGGCGCCGACAGAGGTGTTTTCATAATGCTTGCGCAGCGCCAGCATGACGGTTTCGGCGATACAGGCAAAGGCGACCCCTTTGGGCATCGGAATGCCAAGGGCCAGCTGCGGACGGCCAGGATAGGCAATGACGCCGCCGTCCATGATCAGCACATCGTCGCGTTCTTCGCGGCAGCGGTAGCTGATGTTGCCAGGCCGGGACAGATCGCAGACCACGCTTTGCGGGCGCAGGTCCTCAGGCGTGATCAGCTTGTCGGTAGAGCTGGTGGCCGAGTAAATGATATCGGCGTTGCGCAGATCACGGCTGCAATTGTCTGAGATCACAAAATACTCGGGGTCGCGCAATAGCTGTTCCGCCAGTTCCGCCGGATCCGTTTGCCCGTCTATCAGCTTCAGCGCACGGTCCAGAACGGAGCCGGGACGGGCCGGAAGCTCGCCGTCGCGGGCGGCTTTCAGCCCCGCGGCCAGCGACCGCTTGAGCCGCAAGAAGGATTTTTCCAGCGGTGTCGCCGGGTTCACAAACAGATACAGGCGGCGGGCCCGGGCCGAGATCATTTGCACCATGCCGCTGCCGATTGACCCTGCCGCGCCGATAATCGCCGCGGTGGCGTCGCTTTGGTTGCGGCCCAGCGTGGTGGTGGCCCGGTCCGCGGCCATCAGGGCTGCTTCGATGGTGAAGCCGTTGCCGGTTGTCACCGCCTGGCCCAGCGGATCAATCCGGGACCCGCCGCGTGTCACAATCGATGTATAGCCGCCCAGACCAACAATCCGCGCGCCGCGTTTGACGGCCAGATTGACACATTTCTGCACCAGCTCGCAGGCGTCGTCCTGCGGCATGGCCAATAGCTGCCGGGCACTGCGGGGCAGCAGGATGAAGTCGCCGACCGCGCTGGAGCCGTCCTTGCCCTTGATCCGGGCGCGGCTCAGCAGAATAGGCTCGTCGAACTCGCCCAGAAGATTGGTCAGCACATCCCTTTGGCTGCGCGTCACCTGCCGCAGCAGCGGATCGAGGTTCTGCAGATCGTCGGTTTCCAGCTGGTGCACGATAAAGCCGAAGCGGCCTTCGTCCGGGCCGATTTCGCCGACCGGATCCGCCCCCAGGAATTCAACAGCGGATTCCCGTTCCCCGGCCTTGGCGGTGCCGGTGATATGCTTGGTGGCGCGCACCGTGTCCTGTGCGGCCAGCGCATCCAGGCATTCCTCCAATGCGGCGGCGTAGGTTTCACAGTCCGCGTCGGTGGTCAGGTAGCTGGGCATGATCCGCAGCACGCCCTTGCAGTTCGCTGCCGGCGTGACCCGGACGCCGTTTGACAGCATGTGCCCTGCCGTCAGCGCCGGAAATTGCTGGCCCGAACCGGCCAGGCCAAGGAAGGCCCCCTCGGATCCGGCAACCACATTAGTCTGGCGGCGGAATTCAATGCCATGCAGCAGCCCGCAGCCGCGGGTGTCTGCGATCAGGTCCGGATAGGCGCGCTGCAGCCCCTGATGGATGCCGTCCAGGGTGCCGCTGCGGGCGCGGATGCTGCGCAGCAGCTCGCCATCGTTTTCCAGCAGCACGTCAAGCATGGCATTGGCCGCGGTAGCGGCATAGGCGCTGCCGGCAAAACTGGACATCTGTTGAAAATCCAGCGACTTGGTCACCGCACGGGGGCCAAGCAGACATGCCGATATGGGCATCACACCGCCGCCCAGAGCCTTGCCCAGAACGATGATATCCGGATTGCCGCCCGTCCATTCGGTTGCGAAGAAATGCCCGGTGCGGCCTGTTCCGGTCATTATTTCATCGTGAATCAGCAAAACGCCGTGTTTGTCGCACAGCGCACGGACAGCTTCGAAATAGGCCTTGGACGCCAGTTTGACGCCGCCCTCGGATTGCACCGGCTCCAGAATGACCGCCGCCATCGAGTCACCCTCGGCGGCCAGGGCGCGGTCCATCGCATCAATGTCGCCAAAGGGCACAAAGACCGTGCCCGCCAGCTCGGCAAATTCGTTGACCGGAGTGGTGTGCGTGACCGAAAGACCGCCGATCGATTTGCCATGGGTGCCATTGACCGCCGCGATAAAGCGCAGCCGCCCGGTGGCCAGCCGGGCAGAGTTCAGCGCGATCTCAATCGCTTCGGTTCCGGTGGTGGCAAAGTTGACACGCTCGGTGATGATCGGCGACAGCGACATCAGGCGCCGGGCCAGCACTTCGGTTGCTTCTGAAAAATAGGGCTGGACCAGATTGGTCAGCGGCAATTTCAGGGTCTCTGAAACTGTTTCCGCAACAGGATTCGGCCCATGGCCCAGCGGCAGACAGCCGTGGCCGGGCACAAAGTCCAGCACGGTCTTGTCGCCGCTGCAATGCAGCCAGTTTCCGCTGGCGCCGTTTACTTGAGTGTACAGGCCGCAGGTCTTGAGCTTGCGGTCAAGCAGCGGGTTGATGGGGTTCGGCGCGTTAAGGTGTCCGAAGTGTTCCAGAGGCATACGCTTAGTTCTCCTGAAGGGGCGTCAAAGGCTTTGGGATCTGAAATGACCGCCGCCGAAATTTGGTTTGAAATCGATTTTGCTCAGGCTGATCAGGGTTTCCCGGCCTTTGCCTTGCACAATCATATGGCGCGACCGCAGGATGTGTTTCCCATCCGGCGCCTGGGCGGGCTTGGACATTCTCTGGGTCTTCAGATGGCGCCCCTTCTGATCGAAGTAATCGATCTGGAACGGCACCATCGACCCGGCCCTGGCCTGCGTCACCGCGCGCGCATAGCCGATGCTGCGCCCATAAGAGGCGTTGCGCACAGTGCTTTCCAAAGTGATGCTTTTGCCACTGCTGGCAGTGATTGCATGGGTGAAGTTTTCCAGCCGCATCGCCATCAGGTTGGCATAGCTGAAATCCGTCCCGGCAAAGGCATTGGCCTGTTTGGAGGCGGAAATCCGGCGCACTTTGCCAAGGCTGGGCAGCATCAGCCAAAGATCATTGTCCTTTCTGCCCTGCTCATGCACCAGCAGTTTGGTATCGCGCACATCCGCAGGGGCCAGAAAGACATAGCGCCGGTCGCTGAGATCCTTGCCGCCCTGCCGCGCCGTGGAGACTTCCAGATCGCGGGTGCGCACCGGCGCGCCGGTGCGGCGCAGCTCGACCTTGGCCATTGCCGCCATGGCTCCGGTCAACTCGATATTGTTCACCGCGGTTGCAACTTCCAGCGCATCCGGCGCGCCCAGCACCAGGCTGGGCGCCAGCATTGCGGTTGCCAGGCTGCCGCCCCCAAGGGCAAGAAAGCTGCGGCGGGGAAGCCGTGAAATAGAAACGGGCATGAGGGTATCCTTTTCGAAGTCCTGCTTCACTTTGCGAAGGTGTCTGCCGGCGCCGCCTGCAGGCCGTTGGAAATCCGGTAGTGGTCTGAATTGCCGGTGAGATGTTCCGCCAAGGCCCGGACCAGGGCCTGGCTTTTCAGCATGATCTCATCCAGTTCCGCCTTGGGATCCGACAGATAGGTGATGGCCCCGCCGCAGCCGATGGAGACGGATGCGCCCTGTTTCACCACTGTGCGGATGACAATCGAAAGATCCGATTGCCCGTTGTAGCCGATCCAGCCGATCGCCCCGGAATAGACCCCGCGCGGGCCTTCCTCGAGCTGATCAAGGATTTCCACCGAGCGGATTTTCGGGGCGCCTGTCATCGAGCCGCCGGGAAAACAGGACCGGATGGCATCAACGCTGGTCAGGCCGGGTTTCAGCCGCCCGCGGATGGTCGAGACCATTTGATGCACGGTTTTGTAAGTCTCAATGGCGCACAGCTTGGGCACATCGACCGAACCAGGGATCGCGGTTGCGGCGAAATCATGCCGCACCAGATCGACGATCATAAGGTTTTCGGCGCGTTCCTTCTCGGTGGTCTGCAGGCGCCGGGCCAGCTCTGCGTCTTCCTGGGGGGTGGCGCCGCGCTTGGCGGTGCCCTTGATGGGCTTGCTTTCCAGCAGGCCGGATTGATCCGCGCGCAGGAAACGTTCCGGCGAAGAGGAGACAATCTCGGTGCCGCCGATGTTCAGAAAGCCGCTGTAAGTCGCCGGGTTGCGCTGGCGGAGAAGCTTGTAGAACTCCCATGCATCCAAATCTTCCAGATCTGCGGTGATCTGGTTGGTCAGGCACAGCTCATAGCTTTCCCCGGCGCGGATCTGCTCTTGGCATTTGATGATCCGGGCCAGATAGGCCTCCGGGTCGTGCCGCATGGTGAATTCGAGCTGCAGGCGGGGTTTAGCGGACGCCAGGGCAACCTGCATTCTGGCCGCCTTGGCGAACAGTTTTTGCAGCGCCGACATGGCGTTGTCGAATTGGGCTTCCTCGGCGTCCTGCGGAAGGCACACCGCCGCATAGGCCGCATCGTCAAGATGGTCGATCACAAAGAACTGTGTCACGTGACGAAAGGCAGCGTCTTCGGTTTTCGAGGGCGGGGAGGAGACACCCAGGAATTCCGATTTCAGCTCATAGCCCAGCCAGCCGATAAGGCCGCCGAGGAACGGGAAGGGCGGATGCCCGCCGGGACAGGATACCGCACCCAGGCAACTGCCGAGGTAGTCCAGCACCGGCATCTGCCGCTCGGAGGCAAGCGCGGTTCCCTCGTATTCGCGCAGGATCTGCGTCTGCACGCAATAGGTCATGCTGCGGTCCGGTGCTGCCGGCGCCTCAACAATGGAGTAGCGTGAAAGCCCCTCCTGCGCGAGGCTGCTTTCCAGAAGCTGCGGACGGCGGCCGTTGACCAGCCCCTGCGCTTCGGCCAGCGTTGCCGGATCGATGGCCGCGCCCAGTTTGTGCCAGTAGAGGCTGCGGGCCGGGGCAGAACCACCTGCGTTGCTGCGGGCCTTGGCCGCGGTCCGGCCCTGATGCGCCTCGACCAGGTTCAGGAAGTTGCCGAGAATCGCTCTGCCGTATTCGGTGGCAATCGATTCCGGATGGAACTGCACACCCCAGCGCGGGGATTCGGTGCTGCGGATGCCCATCACGATGCCATCCTCGGTCCAGGCATCGCAGACAAAGCCCGGCGGCAGCTCCGGGTTCACGGTCCAGGAGTGGTAGCGCATCACCCGCTGTGTTTTGGGCAGGCCTGCAAACAGCCCCTCGCCGTTGCAGGTGATCTGACTGACCCGCCCATGCATCGGCTGCGGCGCCAGCTCAACCACGCCGCCAGCCTCGACGATCATCGCCTGATGGCCCAGACAGACCCCCAGCACAGGGCGGCTGTCGCGGCGCAGAATATCCAGGGAGATGCCTAGATCCTTGGCGACGCCGGTGTTGCCCGGTCCCGGAGAAATGATGATTCCATCATAGCTCAAAAATTCCGGGCTCTGCAGGAAATCGTAGCAATCATTGCGGATGACATCGATACATAGACCATCACGCTGGCCGCGCAGGAAGTCGGCTATATTATTGGTAAAGCTGTCAAAATTGTCGACGAGGAGAAGTTTCAAGGCTCTGTATCCTTTTACTGCCATAGGCTCATCAACCGGCTGGAAACGCCGTCAGGCTGAAATGAATTGTGCGGATAAGGCGGGAATTGCGGCCCGTCTGTCACCTATCGACTTTGAGAGTTCCGGTATCCGCCGCGGCTATCTAGCGTCGGCGCGAAACAGCAAAGCGGAGCGGAAAACCCCATGCGTACGACGGTTGGTATTATTGGCGGCGGCCCGTCCGGGCTGCTTCTTTCGATTCTTCTGGACCGTCTGGGAATCGACAATCAGGTGCTGGAACACCGCAGCCGCGCGCATGTGCAGCGCCGGGTGCGGGCCGGGCAGCTGGATCACGCCAGCGTCGCCTTCCTGCGCCAGGCCGGGCTGGCCGGGCGCCTGGACCGTCTGGGTTTGCCGCAGCGGGGCATGAACCTGCGCTGGCGGGATCAGACGCGGCGTATCGACCTTGAGGCGTTGAGCGGCGGGCATTCCTGCACGGTTTACGGCCAGTCGGCGCTGACATGCGATCTGACCAATGCGCTGGCCGCAAGCGGCCGCAGCCCGGTCTATGGCGCCGAAGACATCCGGCTGTCGGATCCGGAATCGGAACCGCATGTCATCACCTATCGCAAGGACGGTGCCGAACACCGGCTGGAATGCCGCTTTGTTGCCGGCTGCGACGGGGCGCACGGACCGGCGCGCCGGCTGGTGAACGGCGCCGGAGGCGGCAGCAGCAAGCGCCTGCCGTTTTCCTGGGCCGGCGTGCTGAGCGAAACCCCTCCGGTCTCGCCCGAGCTGACCTACGCCTACCATCCGCGGGGGTTTGCCCTTTGGTCGATGCGCTCGGACGCGGTCAGCCGCACCTATTTGCAGTGCGGGCCGGACGACCAGACCGGGGACTGGTCCGATGACCGGTTCTGGAGCGAGATGCAGCGCCGCCTGGGGCCGGATGTGAATTTTTGCCCCGGCAAGGTGACAGAACGGCTGATGGTCCGGATGCAGGGCTATGTCGCAGACCGGATGCAGCTTGGAAATGTGGTTCTGGCCGGCGATGCGGGCCACACCGTGCCGCCCTCCGCGGCCAAGGGTTTGAACCTGGCCATCGCCGACATCCGCGACCTGAGCGAAAGCTTCCGCAGGCTGCTGTTCGAGGGGCGGCAGAACGCCTTGGCGGAGTATGCGCAAAAGGCGTTGAAACGGGCCTGGGCCGGGCAGGCTTTCTCATGGCAGATGACGGATCTGCTGCATGCGCCGCCCTCGGGAGATCCGTTTGAAAATAGTCTGAAACTGACCCGGCTGGACACCCTTCTGGCCTCGCCCGGTCAGCTGCGCCTGTTCTGCCGGGACTACACCGGCGCCGAGGCTGCCTGACCATGCTGCAAAGACTTCTGAAACCCGGCCTGGTCCTGACCACGGCCCTGGCCGCTGCGGCACCGGCCCAGGCGGAATTCAACGGGTATTTCGCCACCGGGGTTCAAGGCGGAAACCCCAATTTCACCGATAGCGGCACCGGCGTATTCGGGCGTCTGAGCTATAATTTTTCCCGCAATCTGGACGCCGCCGGCGGCGCGCTGGATCTGTTCGCCGGCGGGACCGTGCAGGGCAGCGGCCGGGAAGACCGGGCCGTCAATGAAACCCAGGCCCTGCGCGAGGCATATGCCGAGTATCAGGCAGGCAGCTTTACCCTTGGGGCCGGGCGGCACGTGAATGTGCAGGGGATTGCTGACGGATTCATCCCGACCGATGTGGTCTCGCCGCGCAATTTCCGCTTTGCCACCTACGAAGAGCAGGGCAACCGGTTCGGGTCCGACGGGATCTGGGGCACGGTATTTCTTGGGCCCGAAGTCACGCTGTCCGCCTACGCCTATACCAACACCCGCAGCAGTGTTCTGCCGCAGGGGATTTACCCCGGCGCGCTTTCATTGCCGGACAAACCGGTTGAAAGCGATGATCAGGCCTATGGCGGGCGGATCAGCTGGGCCGCGGGGTTCGGCGACCTGGGGCTCAGCGTCTATTCCGGCCCGGCCAATCTGCCCTATTTGTCTGCAGCCGGAACCGGAGTGCAGCCGGTGGTGCCGCATCTGTTCATGGCAGGCGCGGATTTTGACCTGGTCCGCGGCGCCTGGCGGTTCTACGGCGAGGCCGCCCTGCATGAGTACAAACCCGGCAGTTTCGCCATTCCGCAAGCGCTGTTGCCGGAGGATGAATTTCAGGCCGTCTTCGGCGCCGAGCGCGAGCTGGCCGGCACCAGCAGGCTGGCTGTGCAGCTGTTCTGGCGCGATCTGCAGACCAGCCGCAGCAGCGGCGCCGGTCCGCTGGCGCCCTTGTCGGCCGGCGTCAGGACTGTTTACGGGCAGTACGAGGACCGGCAAACCGGCTCCAGCCTGTCCTACACCTGGGAAAGCGACGATACCCGCCGGTCCGCCGAAGCCACTGTGTCCAGCTGGTTTGAAGACGACCTCTATGTGCGGTTGCGGGGCAAATACCGGCTTGGCTCCCAAAGCGTGATTTATGTGTATGCCGATTGGCTGGATGGTCCCGCGGGTTCGCCCTACGGCACTCTGCAGGACAGCTCCAACATCGGCCTTGAATACCGGATTTTCTTTTAAGGGAAAGGGCTTAACCGTGTTTCCGAAACGTCTGAAATTTATTCTCGACCGGTCCGTCAATATCGCAACCCTGATGGACACCGCAATCGCCGGGCGCGAGCATGAGATCTTTTTCACCACCGACGAAAAGCTGCCGCAGTATGGTATCCCGGATGACGGGCTGACCGGGGCCGGGCTGCGCGATACTGTCAACCGGCTGTGCCGCATGCTGCACAGCCGCGGCGTCCGCCGGTTCGACCGGGTTGCGATCTGGAAAAGCAACTCGCTGGACTATTTTCTGTGGAGCTATTCGGCGATGCGCCGGGGCGCAATCTCGGTTCCCGTCAATGGCCGGATGCCGGTTCAGAACTTTTTGAACTTCATCCGCCATAGCGGTGCCAGAACGGTTGTAACCGATTGCGCCGGACTGCAGGCATTGCTGGACAGCGGCCTGCCTCTGGACGGGATTGAGCGGATCTTCTTGACCAACGGCAGCATCGAGGCGCCGGGCATCGACGTGATCACGGTGCCGGAAACCTTTGCCCAGGCACCGGCAGAATACACCCCGCCGCATATGGACCGCGACCAGCACGTGATGATCTGCCACACATCCGGCACCACCGGGTTCCCCAAGGGGGTTCTGCACGGGTCGGACAGTTTCATTCTGGCCGCCCAGGGCCAGATGCGGATTCAGTTCATTACCCGGCGCAACCCGGTGATGTTCGCAGGCTGGATGAACCACCATATCAGCCAGGCCGGCTGCATCACCTCGCTTGCGGCCGGCGTGCAGACCCATATCGTCACGGATCTAAGCGCCAGACACATTCTGCAGTCAATCAGCGACTGGCAGCCGCGCCTGTTCTTTGCCTTTCCAGACATCTACCAGAACATGTGCCAGACCGGCCTGGACGGTTACAACCTGGCCTCGGTCAGGATGTGGATGTCCAGCGGCGACGCAATGCACGAGCATTTCATCCGGCAGCTGACAGCCAAGGGCGCGTTTCTGCGCCTGTTCGGCAAACCGCTGGTCAGCTCCCTGTTCATGGAGTTCTTCGGGACGTCCGAAATCGGCTTTGCAGCATTGGTGAAGATCAGCGAACGGCGGACCCGGACCTATGGGCGGATGGTGGGGCGGCCGACACCGGCCAGCCCGGCGGTGAAAATTGCCGATGCAGAAGGCCGCCGCCTGCCTGCCCACCAGGTCGGGCGGATGATGGTCAAGGGGCCGACGCTGTTCAAAGGTTACTGGAACCAGCACGACCGCACCCATGATGTGGTCCGGGACGGCTGGTGGTGGACCGGGGATGTCGGCTTCCGGGACAACTTCGGACGGTTCTACCAGATCGACCGTGACGTCGACACGGTGAACACAGCCCATGGCCCGGTCTACGGTCTGCCAGTTGAGGAAGAAGCGCTGAAATTGCCATCCGTGCAAGAGGCCGTGCTGGCGGCCCGCCCCGCCTCTGGCGCGGACGAAGCGGTGCTGCTGCTGCAGATGGCACCGGGACATGCGGGCAGTCCCGCGGATCTGCTGGCGGAGCTGAAAGAGAACTGCAGTTGGGCGCAACACCTGTCGCAGGTGATCATTATGCCGGAAGGCGCCACCCCGCCGCGCGGGCTGACAGGCAAAGTGCTGAAACGCGAAATCCGCGAACAATTGCGCCAGCAGCCCGCAGCGGACGGGGTACAGCCGCAAACACTTGCAGGATCGCCCGCCGCTGCCAAGGAACTGGCCGATGCCTGAACGCCATCCGATGACGACGCTGAACCGCATCTACATCTACTATGAAAAGATGCTCGCCCGTCAGGGGCTGAACGGCAATTCCTGCGACTGGTTCGAACTGGAAAACGCACCGGACCTGGATATCCTGCGTCAGGCGGCGGCCTCGGTGTCGCGGCGCCATGCGGCCCTGCAGGCGGCCGGCGCCTTTGCCTGGCCGGCCGGGTGGCACTGGGCGCGCAACCCGCAGGCACAGCCGAACATCCGCTATGTGCGCACGCGGAGACGCTGCCCGGAACAGGCCGCGGATCAGCTGGTGCCGCAAAATGTCTGGGGCGAGCCGCTGGATCACGCCAGCGGTCCGCCGTGGCGGATTTTTGTCACGGAATATGACGACCTGACCATTCTGCAAAGCGTCACCAGCCATATCTACACCTGCGGAAAATCCGCAAACCTGATCTCGGTGCAGCTGGTCACCGCCTATGAGGCGCTGATGCGCGGCGAAACCCCCAATGAAGCCCCGGCTGAAGTTCCGGACAGGGCAAATGCCAGACTGTTCATGCCCAAATGGTCCGCCTGGCGCCATCTGCGCTCCTTTGCGGCGACAATGCTGGACATGCTGCGCGAAACGGTGACGGCCCCGGTGGCGCTGGCAGGCAATACCAGCAGCAAGCTGCAGCGCGGACGGACCCGGGTGCTTTTTGAAGACCTTGGCCCCGATGTCTGGCAGCATCTGCGCCAGTTCGCCCGCGCTGAACAGATCAGCCGGCACCCGTTTTACCTTGCGGCCTGGGTCGAAACGATCACCGCCTTCAACGCAGCCAGAGGGCAAAAGCCCAAGGGCAAGGTCAAGCTGATCGACAACTTCTCGCTCAGGCCGTTCTCGGACCAGGATCTGGACGGTTACTACGATATCTGCGCCGTTCCCTATGCGATCGAGGTTCCGTCCGGCCCGTCGACCCGGACCCAGCGCGCGCGGATTTTTGAAACGGTGGAGACCCTGCGCGCCGGCAAGGTGCTGGACGACCTCACCCGCTATGCCTTTTACCACAAGGTGATAGCCTTTCTGCCCAAGGTTCTGGCAACCAGACTGGTGCTGATGCTGGTGGTGAAATCGCCGTTCATCCTATCCAACATCGGCCCTGTTCCGCCGCAGATTTTGAATTCCTCCGCCTTGCAGACGCGCCGGTATTTCAGCTTTCCGCAGCTGTTTCCGCCGGGCAAGATCATGCTCCTGATCACCACAACACCGGACAGCCTGCGCGCCGTCTTCCTGTGGGACGAAGACGCGGTGTCCTGCGCAGACATGGAAAATGAAATGATCCCCGCCTTCAAGGACGCGCTGGCGCGTTCCATCGGGCTGGGCGCAGCCGGCAGCCAGCCGCAAGCTGCGGAATGACCGGCGGCAAGCTGCTGCCGCTGCTGTGGTCGGACGGGGAATTCCACCCGCCCGGCAGCCCAGTCTATGCCGCTTCTGAACGCGGCGCCACCCTTGGCGATGCGGTGTTCGATACGGTTCTGTGCCTGGGCGGCAAGGCGGTGCTGCGGCAGGCCCACCAGCGGCGGCTGGAACATTCGGCGGATTTCTTTGCCCATCGCGCCGACTGCCGCCTGATCTCCGCCGCCTATGGCATCAGCGCAGAAACGGAGGCCGCCGCGATCCTGCGGGTGTCCATCAGCCGCGGTGCGGGGGCGCGGGGGCTGGCGATCGATCTGTCGCAGCGCAGCCGGGTGACAGCCACGCTGTCGCCGCTGCCGCCGTCGCTGCAGTTCCAGCCGGTTGCGCTGGACATCGCCGCCGCCGCCAGAAACGAGACCTCGCCGCTCAGCCAGTGGAAAACCGCCTCATCCTATCTCGATGCGGTTCTGGCCACCGGCACGGCCCGCCAGAAAGGGCTGGAGGATGCGCTGTTCCTGAACACCCACGGCTTTGCCGCCTGTACCACGATGGCCAATATCTTTGCCATCAAGAGCGGCCGGCTGATCACGCCGCCGGTGCATGACGGGGTCTTGCCAGGGGTGACACGGGGGCTGCTGTTGTGCCTGGCAGCAGAAGCAGGGCTGACCGCTGAAGAGGCCTCGCTCACCGCCAGGGATCTGCAGGCCGCGGATGAGGTTTTTGCCTGCAACAGCCTGCGGCTGATCATGCCGGTGACCAATATGGGCGGGGGCGCGCTGCGGTTCCGGAGCACCCTGGCCCGCTTGCTGCGGAACAGGATCGCCCAGGACTCCGGTGTTCTGCCAGCCCCGCCGGACTGGGCCGCGGATTAATCCGCGGCTGCCAGTTCCTGCTGCATCAGCACGCGGCTGGTTTCCGCAATGCTGTCATCAATCGGGCGGAAGCTGAGCCCCAGAAGCGCCTGCGCACGGTCGCAGGACACCTCCGGCGCAGCACCCAGATGCGGCAGGGCATTCTGCAGAACCGGATCGAATTTCGCCGCGGCCCGCACCATCGAATCCGGTGCCGCGCCGGTCTTGATGGCCCGGCTTGGGAATTGCTTGGCAATCACCCTGGCAATTTCAACCATCGTCCGGGTTTCACTGGCGGCAATGACCCGCTGCCCGCAAGCACCTTTGCGCAGCAGTGCCAGCACATGGGCCTCAGCCGCATCGCGGACATCGACACAAGGGAACCCCGCATTGGGAAGCGCCGGATCGCGGCCTTTCAGGAACCGCTGAATGACCCCGATAGACGTCGCGCCGCTGCTGCCGATGGGCGGCCCGAAGGCAAGCCCGGGGTTGATGACAGTCATCTCCAGCCCCAGTTCCTCCGCCAGCGCCCAGGCCCGGCGCTCGGCGTTCAGTTTCGACAGCGCATAGGCGTCCGTGCGGGGATCATCCGGGTCGCTCCAGTCGCTTTCATCGTAACACAGGCGTCCCGGCTCCAGCGGTTTCATCGTGACCGCAACAATGGAGGACGTGACCACAACACGGCGCGTGCCATGGGCGGCGGCGGCGCGCAGCACCCGTTCGGTGCCCTCGGACGCCAGTTTCACCAGATGCTGCGGATTCTTGGGCGGGCGGTCAGGAAAGGGCGAGGCCGTATGAATGATCGCCCGGCACGATTGCGCCGCCAGACCCCAGCCGTTGTCAGAGGTCAGATCAGCCTCGATGAACTCCACCGCGAGGCTGTCCTTGCCCAGATAGTCCTGCAGCGAGGCCCGGACCGGGCCGGCCTTTTGAATGTCGCGCAGGGTGATCACCACCCGCAATCCGCGGGCAAGCAGGGCCGCGGCCACATGGCGGCCAAGATAGCCGCCGCCGCCGGTGACGCAGATCCGGTCTCCGGGCGCGATTGAAAATTCCTCGAGGGTGTCCTCAGGCATAATCGGTCTTCCTTTTTGTGATGAACGCAGTCCGGACGCCGGTCAGGCGGTCAGGCGGATTGTGCTTTCGGCCGGTTCAATCCGGACCCGGGCAACGGCGATGGTCATATTGCCGCACCGCCAGGGCTTGCCGAGAACCTCCAGGTCATACCCGCGCGGGATCAGGATCCGCGCATAGATGAACAGCGGCATAAGCAGCAGAAACTCGGACAGGCCCTGCTGCTGGCCGAAATGGTAGATCCGGCTGGTGATGGCGTCGATTGCCTCAGACCGCTCGGCGCCGCTCAGGGACCGGCAAACGCCGAACCGTGTCGCTTCCCAGACGCGGTCGCTTTTGGGCAGCGGCCCGTCATATTCCTGCGAAAAGCTCTTTTCGATCATATAGGTGCAGGATGTCGGCAGCAGGCGCGAGACGCCGACCACCTCGTCTGCATTGTTGATGCACAGGACATATTCCGTTGCCGGCGTGTCGAATTCATCGAACTCCATGCCGCCGTAGCTGTTCAGGTCCCAGCCCAGCCGCTCAACGAATATCTGATGCCGCAGCTTGAAATGCGCACGCCAGTAGTGCGCGTATTTCCCGATATTCCGGTTGTTCACGATGATCGTCCGCATGTCACCCAAGCCCCGTTTCCCTGAATTTGAGTGGCAGTGTCAGGTCGATCCGCGCAGCGGTAAACACTGTAACCTGATAGTTGCACACGGGCTTGGCTGCGCTCACCGGAGAGACCGGGATTCGCCCAGCCCTAGTGCTGCGCATCCAGAAAGGCGCGCAGCGCCCGGCCCGACCCGGCCGGCTGGTCCAGCATCGGCACATGGCCGCATTGATCCAGCCAGACCAGTTGCGCATCCGGCAGGGCCTCTGCCAGAACCGCGGCGCCGCTGGGATCGAAAATCCGGTCTTCGCGGCACCAGACTATCAGGCTTGGCTGGGTGATACGGGCGGCAAGCGCCTGCAAGGGAACCGTATCTGAGCCGTTGACCTCCTGCCAGATCCGCCGGTTTGCCGGCGCATTGGCGATTTCCTGCCCCGCCCACAGGTTTTCAATCACGGCAGGCACATAAGGTTTTTCCGGGAACAGCAAGGCGTTGCGCTGTTCAAAAGACTCGCGGCTGTCGACCACCAGGGTTTTCTGCTCTGTCCGCATGGCCGCCTCAAACTTGCTTTCCTGCGGCGAATTCACACCGACGGGGCTGCCGATGAAGGCAACACTGGCGACCCGGTCAGGAAACTGCGTGGCCACCAGGCCGGCAATCTGTCCGCCCATCGAATTCGCGGCCAGATGGAAACGCTCCACCCCAAGCGTATCCAGCACCGCCATCAGGTTCTGCGCCTGCTCGGTATACTCATACTCCCCTTCCGGCAGCACGGCATTGTCCCCGAATCCAGGCAGATCCAGCGCGATGACGCGGTAGTCTCCGCCCAGCTGCCGGGTCATGTCGATCCAATGCTCCTTGCGCGCAAAGATCCCGTGCAGCAGCACAACCGTCTCGCCCTCGCCGCCCTCCAGATAATGCACTGTGCCGGCCTTGGTTTCGGCCTGTTTCGCCGCCAATCCGGAGGCATAGACAAAGGCCGAGATCATCGCCCGGGCGCTCTGCGCCGGCCAGACCCGCAAGGCGGCTGTGACGGCCAGACCGGCCAGTAAAAAGACGATTGCGAGGGTGAGAAATGTCTTGGTCATCAGAAGTCGGGTCTCTGCCAGGGATGCTTTACCCAAAAGTGTGAGTCTGACCCGGAAATGCAACCCTGAGTGAGGAAAAGACCCTGCATCGGCGTATTCCCTCCCACGACCGCTTAGCAGATCTGCGCCAGGGTGCGTCACAATTATAAGTTGCGCCTTAGGTTAACCTGAAATAACCGTACGTAAGTTTCATTCATGTAGGATTTGGTGATGCAGAATGCTGTTTCTAGCGGATGCAACGCGCGCGGTTCCATTGTGGACAGCCTATTCAGCGAACTTCAGGGCAGCACGGATTTTGAGTATTTCGCCGCCTGCCACATAACCGCGAAAACCACGCGCGGCATCACTGCGGCACAGCAAAGCATGAAGACAAACTTCCCCGACGAGTGGACGGCACATTACTGCAGCACAGGCCTGATCGGGTCTGATCCCGTCATCCAGTTTGCCCCCCGCACAAGCCGGGCCATTTGCTGGCAAACCGTCCGGAACTGCGCATCGTTTCAGAAGAAACATGATCAGGTTTACAAAGCGGCCGGCGATTTCGGTATTCATTCCGGGGTGCTGCTGTCCTCGCGGCAGTTCGACGGCAGCATTCAGATCGTGTCCTTCTCAAGCTCCCGGAAAAAAACCTATTCAGACAAGGACTTGTCACGTGCAACCTATTACGGTCAGCTGATTGGCCAGGCGGTGAGCGACACCGTTCCCCCTGAAAGCGAAACCCAGGCAACAGGCGGCATTTCCCCGCGGGCACTGGAATGCCTGCAGCTTGCAGCATTGGGGAAATCTTCAGCAGAAATCGAGATCATACTCAACATCAGCCGCCACACAGTCGACTTTCACATCAGAAATGCGATGGCCGCCCTGGACGTGAACACCCGGACCTTTGCTGTGGTCCGGGCGGTGCAGCAGGGCTTGATCCTTCCCTGCTGACAGCGGTGCGCCGGGTTGCGCGCTGACAACGGCCCGCGATTGCTCAATGTCAGAAAGCTGGCGAAAACCCAGATTAAGATTTCCATATTTGGTTCGGCATGTGTGATACAGCGAAGCCCTAGGTTCCAGCCTCATAAAGTTTCAAAGCCAGAAGATGACGGCGGCGGCGAGCGCGATGGCTGAGAGGAAGATTTTCGGACATCTGTCGTAACGGGTGGCGACACGCCGCTAATCCTTCAATCGGCCGAACATGATCTCGATGCGGTTGCGCCGCTTGTACCTGCGCTTGTCGTATCGAACGGGTTTGCCACGCGACTTCCTGCCTGGGATGCAAGGACGTATCCCCTTGTCTTTCAAGGCATCCCGGATGCCAGTCGGCATCATAGCCCCGGTCGGCAATCATCCAATCGGCAGCGGGCAAGCTTCTCAGGAGCGCCCTGGCACCCGTATAGTCACTGACCTGCCCGGCGGTCATGAAGAACCGGATTGGACGGCCAGAGGCATCTGTGACGGCATGAAGTTTGGTATTCATGCCGCCCTTGGTTCGCCCCCTCTCGGGACATTGCTGCGCAATGCCCTGCCAGGCAAGGAATCAGACGTCCGCGCCCCCTTTTCCGCCGCAAGGCTGGAGGCCGTGCGGTGGGCTTTCAGGTAGGTCGCGTCCACTGCCTGACAGTTGATTGCGCTGCAATCAATGAGAGGGGATCATGATCGCCTTGTAATCCGAGTGCTCGGAAGCCAGTCCTTGCATTATCCGGGCAAACACGCCTTTGTCGCTCCATCGCTTCCAGCGGTTGTAGAGCATCTTCGGCGGGCCATACTCCCTTGGAGCATCCGACCAACGCAACCCTTTGCGATTGATGAAGATAATTCCGCTCAACACACGCCGGTCATCCACACGCGGCTTACCATGGCTCTTTGGAAAGTACGGTCTCAAGCGCGCCATTTGTTCGCCGATCAGCCAAAACAAGTTGCTCATCACGCCTCCTGAAGTTCAGGAGATTGAATCAGCCCGGCGCGGCGGCAGCAACCAAATCAATGGGGCCAGAGCCTAGCTCTCAAAAAGAGAATGAATGGTAGATCAAGTCGTGTTCTTTGGCGGTCAATATAAAAACAGGTCCGAAAGCACTAAATCTCCAACCTGAGTAGAGCTTGCTCCTTTGAAGATCAGCAGTTCATTGCCAACTCTTATCCAAGAACTTTGCTCCCCATGTAAATTTTCCAAGTCGCTGCCGATTTCAATTGAATTAGGAGAATTAATCTCCCATTCCCTCACATCGAGAACATCCAACCCAAACTCAAAGTCATTCAAAAAATCTTTTGAATGATCTGCCGAAAATACAAAATGATCAGCTCCAGTACCCCCAGAAACAGTATCCTCACCTTTTCCATCAACCAGAGTATCGGCGCCTTGCTCCCCATTTATCTGATCGTCACCCGCTCCTCCTATCACGGTATCACTCCACTCTCCGCCAGAAGCGACATCATTTCCTTTTCCGCCTTCAATATAATCTTTCCCTGACCCTCCAAAAATACTGTCGCGGGAAGCTCCACCATGCAGAGTGTCGCTCCAGCCGCCTCCATAAATTATGTCTTTCCCCGCTCCACCTCGAATTTCGTCCCTACCAGAACCGCCAGTTAGGCTGTCTTGGCCGGTTCCGCCATAAATGCTATCGTCCCAAGCCCCGCCGTCAATAGTGTCGTGCCCTTTTCCACCAATCATCTTGTCGCGGCCGACGCCACCGCTGAGGACGTCACTGCCTTTTCCTCCGATCAAGACATCGCGGCCTACCCCGCCAAACAATGTGTCGTTCCCGCCCTTTCCAAAAATTTTGTCACCTGCAGACTTCCCATCCAGGTAGTCCCCTTCAGAGAGGCCGCGCATAATATCCTTGCGATCACTGCCGACAACCATGTCGCTCTGATTGCCAATCTTGGTGAACTCTACAAATGCAAGAGACCAAGGATCTAAGTCAACTTCCGCGAGACCATCACTGGTTATTCTACTTTGTGTATATTTCAAAATTGGAACAGCTCTATGATCAGCTCCACCGGAATCGCCGTCGGATAAATTTACCACCTTAGCAAAGTAATTACCTTCACCTAAAAAACTGGAAAAGTCGAAGTTTGCACCTGACTGCTCGAAACCACTTCGTTCGGAAATCACAAAAACATACTCATCCTCATCACCAAAGCCATGGACATCAACTTGATTATCAATTGACCAGTCTACTATGGGAGTGAGACCAACTAGGGTTTCCCGCATCAGCCCAAAAGTCTCTCCGGCAATAGTTAAATTCCGTTGCTCTATATCTGTAAGAGTAATTCCCTGCGACTTGTCGAATGTCAGAGGCCATATTTGAGATGTGTCCACGCCATGCGTGAGTTGCTCATAGAACATTTCCACCATCATGGCTGAATGTTGAAGGCCTCTATTGTTCTCCGCATTAGCGGCATTTGCATTCCATTCTGTTATGTGAAAGGAAACCTGAGGCAGGTCTTCAGACCTGTCCAGCAAGTTTTCAAGCCGGGACAGCTGCGAGAAGAAAAATTCTTTTCCAGCATCCACATCGGAAAACCCGCCTCTAATGTAATAGTGACCAACAATACCGGAAACAAGGTTCGCGGCATTTGGGTTTTCATTAACATTGTCAGATAAATCTGAGATTTGATCATAGGCGCTGCCCTGCCCAAGCACGTTCACAGAGACCCAGCCTGTCGGCATCTCCTCGCCAAATTCGGCCTCCATTTCTGACTTTGTTTTTATGGATGAGGGATGCTCATCTGCATTGACGAACAGGTCAATTGTATCCTTCGGTGAATATTTTTCGGATGCAGCAGAAATGCCTTGAATAATTAATGCGGGAACCGCCTCTCCCAGATCATTAATAACTTTCTCAATGAAGGGCAAAATTTGGGATGCCAAAAAACCATACTCGGTGGCGGTCATTTGACCAGCCCCCCAAAACTCGTTGCCGATTTCGATCGCAGATATTGGCACCCCGTTTTTTTTGGCCTCTAAAAGGCTCATCTTAATAAATTCACGCAGTTCATTAAAGTATTTTTCTTTGATTTCTCGCCGCTCTCCATAAGATCCGGCCAGCATTGCCTCTGCAGCACTTTGGGAAAACGCTTGTTTCGTGGGAACAACTATTGAGACAGACAGTTCAGACTTCCCCGCCTGCTCAAACATCTGATCCATAGGTAAAAGCTCTTGTTCGGGATCAAAGCTTGAAATGCTCGCATTCGGTTGAGCCATGTCGAAGTAATGTTCTGTGGCAGACCCCCCCGGAAACCTGAGGTTTGTGATACCCAATTTTTCCACAAGCGCCGCGAGTTCAGACGTTGGGTCTCCAAACTCTTCATCGTATATTGTAACTAAATTGACACCAAAGTGATCTTCGCTAACCGTTTCATAGGCGTCACTACCGGCCTCACCACTCACTGTATAGATCGACATTTTCAACCGCCAACAAAGATTTGCCTTGCCGTAGGTTCCTTTTTCGCTCTGATTGAGTAGTGGCCGAAATTCGGTGGAAATGTGGCGAAAATAGAAGATTTTAATAGTAGATGAATAGAGCGCGCCAATAGTCCGGCAGCTTATGCGCACCTCGGCTTTGCTGATGCGTGGATGCCCGTTCCTGACGGTATTACAGTATGCCATTGTGATAAGGTTGAAACCATCACATAAGGCAGAAGCATCCACGACCGGAATTACTATCATCAGTATCGGCTTGGCAAGGCGCGTTTACCAGCTTCACGGGGCGCACAAGGCGCTGCCGGGGCGGATCAGTGAGTCCGATCCCGGTGATGCCGAGGGGCTGGCAGATCCGATCGCACCGGCTGGTTCCACCGGGTTCATATCAGAAACGAAGCGTCAGAGCGGATCCGCGCTCTTATTGGCGCATGGGAGGACCTGATCAGAATGCGCAGGGACCTGGAAGCGCTTGTGCGTGGTGTGCTTAAACTCTTCGGAACCTGTATGCGGGCTGCAGGCCATGCAAAGCTGCGGCTGGGCTTCCGTGGCCAGCTCGCCGATGCAAATCGGACCAGCCCAGCGTTCGGCGTGATGGCGGGTATGTTTATCCCGATCCACAGAAGCCAGCGCGACCGCGTATGCGATGAACGGCGATCTCAGAATCTAGCGCGCAAAGGTGGCCTTTCCCGCCGCCTCACGCCGCGGCGCCACCAATCCGGAGATATGGACTGGACCCTCTGAATATCAAAATGCGGGAATCGTGATCGGCGCGGATTGCTTTACGCCGCTGCAACCGGCTTGATCACTCACGCTAAAAATCCATCACAGCTGCGCGCCTGGGCCAAAAAGACTGCAAGACCGGAAGGGCTTCAAGAAAACTGCGGTGGCGGCATCCCGAAAGCTCGCTGTCGTCATGATGTGCAGCTGGCGCGACAGGACAGTTTTCGTACCGGAAAGGGAGCTCATCATCTGACAACCAGCTAAGCCCCCATGTTTCAGTGACAGGGTGGGTTCAGCGTCCTTCGGAGCGGCGGCGGATTAAGCCAGCCGCAATGCCTCCGGGGTTGCGATTGCCAGGGACGGTAGCGATTCGCGATAGCACGCCAGGATATTCAAGAGGAGGCAGACGGAATGAGCATTGCGGGACAGCGCATCTGTACGTGCAGCTTAGACGGCCTCCTGCCTATCCGTCAGGACAGCCCCGAGGTTTCTAGCATTTGCCGGTCACCACCGGATTGGCGTTCCAGCTTGCGTCCCGCGCGCCGAATGGCAACGGGGAAATCCCACTCCTTGAAGGGTGCGGCATTGCGCAAAACGCCGGGTTTACGTGCTAAGACAGGGATACAGTGCAACGGATAGAAGATTGTTTGCATCCACGCCTTAAGCATCAGAAACTATTCGATTTTCGCGGCTTGCCGCACAAGATGCATATCCGCGCGAGACACCAAAATTTTGGCCAGGCCGGGGATCTCAATATGGCAGGTATCTTTGCCCTTCAGCCGCTCGAAGCTGCTGACATGCGCCGGGTTGACCAGATCGGAGAGGCGGGTTTAGGGGACCCGGTTTTCTTCAGCCGCAGTTCGACTCCGGTGATCGATCTGCTGCAAAGATGCCAACGCGGCGGTTTATAAAGGGGTGAACCCAGCGGCAAGCGGCAAAACGGCAGCCATCCCTTGGCTATGCGTGCCGTCCCAGATTTGCATAGCAAGTATCAACCGCTGCTGCGTTTGCAGCAGGCAACAATCGCCACCCGGCGCCAGAGCCGCTACTGGCTTTGCAGCCAATCGGCAAAGGCCTTGACGCTGGTCTGCAGCCTGCTTTGCCGCGGACGCACCAGGAAGTAGCCATAGTCCGTCAAAGCCTGTTCCGACAGGCGGAACAGCTTGGCCTCTTCCAGCTCGCGCGCAATCAGCGCGTCCATCAGCGCAATCCCCTGCCCGTCGATGACCGCCTGCACCCGCACGTTGGGGTCGGGGATGATCAGCGCATCCCGGCGCGCCTGCTGCGGCAGCCCGGCCACTTGCCGCCAGTGGGTCCAGGCGTTGCTGTCATCGTGGTCGCGCAGCAGCGTCATGCTGGAAACCGCCTGCGCTATGCCCTGCCGCTCCACCTGTTCCAGCGCCGCCGCATTGCCAACGGGATAGGCCGGACAAGGCAGAAACGGGGTGATCTCCCCGTCTTCCCAATGGCCGCTGCCCCAGCGGATTGCGATATCCACGCCTTGCGCCTCCAAATCGAACAGCCGGATCATCGGCTGCAGCCGCAGCTGGATATCCGGGTGCTCCTGCATGAACGACATCAGCCGCGGCGACAGCCAGCGGGCGGCAAAATAGGTTGAGACACCCACGGTCAGCGTGCGGCTGGACAGACCCTTCAGCGCCAGAATCCCGGCCTCAATATCCTCGTAATGGCTTTGGCAGGCGGTCAGCAGCTTCTGCCCTGCCGCAGTGATCTCCACCCCCCGGGCATTGCGCTGGAACAGGGCAAAGCCCAGATCCGCCTCCAGCGTTTTGACCTGATAGCTGACCGCGCCTTTGGTCATGTTCAGGGCCTCGGCGGCATCGGAAAAACTGCGGTAGCGGGCGATTTCGGCAAACAGGCGCAGGCTGTCGTGGTGGCGGAATTCTACTGGCATGGAACTAGCGTGTAAATTTCCTGAACGCAGTGCGCAAATAAAATCGATTGCCGGACGCTAAGATTCCTAAAATATTGACGTCATCAAGTTTATCCGGGAGCTAAAAAGTTGGGAAATATGAACGCTGATACGCATATCACCCAGCGCGGCCGGTCGCGCCGGGGGCGGCTGACCCGGCACAATGCCCCGCAGGCGGCACCGGTGTATCAGCGCCGCAAGATCCCCGCCTATGACCTGCTGGATGAGACCTCACTGATCCGGATTGAGGCCCAGGCGGATTGGATTCTCGAGCATATCGGGGTTGAATTCCGCGGCGACGCTATTGCTCTCGGGCTGCTGGCTGAGGCCGGCGCAACGGTCGATGGTCCCCGCGTCCGCTTCGCGCCGGGCCATGTCCGCCAGCTCTGCGCCACCGCACCGGCCGGGTTTCAGCTGCATGGCCGCGACCCCGCCCGCACGGTCACCCTGGGCGGCGATAACCTGGTGCTGATGCCGGGCTACGGCTCGCCCTTCGTCAGCGATCTGGCGCAGGGCCGCCGCTATGCCACGCTGGAGGATTTCGAGAATTTCGTTAAGCTCGCGCATCAGTCCCCGGCGCTGCACCATTCCGGCGGCACCGTGGTGGAACCGACGGATGTGCCGGTGAACAAACGGCATCTGGACATGATGCTGGCGCATCTCACCCTGTCAGACAAACCGTTTATGGGCGGCGTCACCTCAGCACAAGGCGCGCAGGACAGCATTGATATGGCCCGGATCGCCTTTGGTGCGGATTTTCTGGACCGCCACGCGGTGATGCAGGCCAATATCAACGTCAACTCACCGATGATCTATGACGAGACCATGTCCGGCGCCCTGCGCATTTACGCGGCGGCCAATCAATGCGTCTGCATCTCACCGGCCATTTTTGCCGGTGCCATGGGGCCGCTCTCCCCGGCTGCTGTCGCCGCCCAGACCCTGGCCGAGGCAATGGTCGGCATTGCCCTCACCCAGCTGGTGCGCCCCGGCTGCCCGGTGGTGTTCGGCAGTTTCCATTCCTCCATGAACCTGCGCAGCGGCGCGCTGACCTTCGGCTCGCCCGAGGCCAATCTGACCACCATGGCAATCACCCAGCTGGGCCGCCGGCTGGGGGTGCCGGTGCGCTCCGGCGGCGGCCAGGTCACCGCCTCAAATGCGCCCGACGGCCAAGCGATGCAGGACAGCGCCGGCGCGATGTGGGCAACGCTGCTGTCCGGCGGCCATCAGGTCTGGCACGCGGCGGGCTGGCTCGAGGGCGGGCTGGTGATGTCATATGAGAAGTTCATCATGGATCTCGACCACTGCGGCGCCATGCTGAAGATGCTGCAAGGGTTCGGAACCGATGACGAGGCCTTTGGCCGCGATGCCTATGCCGAGGCCGGGCCGGGGGAGAACTTCCTCTCCACAGGCCACACCTTGCGCCACTACACCACCGCCAACTTTGAGCCGCAGATCGCCGATGCCGGCCCTTATGAGACATGGGACGAAAACGGCCGCCTGACCGCAGACCAGCGCGCAACCACGCGCTGGCAGCAAATGCTGGCAGAGTATCAGCCGCCGCCGATGCCGGACAGCACCCGCACCGCCCTGAATGACTTCGTGGCGGAGCGCAAAGCCGCCATGCCCGACGAATGGTATTGAAAAAGGACCATGAGATGACCGCAGAACTGAGCCGCACATCGGCGCTTGCCTCCCGCCACACCGCCCTTGGATCGGGGTTGGAGGACTGGAACGGCATGGGCACCGCCTGGAGCTACAGCTCCGACCCCAACGACGAACACGACGCGGTGCGCGAGCGGGCCGGCATGTTCGACATGTCGCCGCTGAAAAAGGTGTTTGTCCGCGGGGTTGACGCGCAGGCCGTACTGGACCACCTGACCACCCGCGACCTTAGCAAAGTCACCCCGGGCAAGGCAGCCTACCTGTGCGTTCTGACCGAGGAAGGCGGCATTGCAGACGACGCCATCGTGTCGAACAACGGCGGCGGTGAGTGGATGATCGTGCATGGCTCCGGCGATACCATGGCGCTGCTTGAAGCCTCTGCTGAAGGCCGCGACGTTTTCCTGGAATTCACCGACGACCTGCATGACGTATCTGTGCAAGGCCCGGCAGCGCTGGAGATCCTGAACCCCCACTGCGACACCGATCTGGCCGCACTTGGGTATTTCGAACACACCCCGGCCACCTTGTTCGGCCATCCCTGCCGGATATCGCGCACCGGCTATTCAGGCGAGCGCGGCTATGAAATCTTTGCCGGCGCCGAGGTGATCACTGATATCTGGGACCAGCTGGCGGCCACCGGCGTGATGCCCTGCTCCTTCACCGCGCTGGACAAAGTCCGGATCGAAGCCGGGCTGCTGTTTTATGGCTACGACATGAGTACGGACAACACCCCCTGGGAGGTTGGCCTGGGCTTCACCGTCAGCGCCGCCAAGGGCGGTTTCCGCGGCAAAGACGCGGTGATGGCAGCAAAGGGTGCGGAGAAGATCAGCAATGTCTGCCTCGACATTGATCACACAGACATGGTTGAGGGCGGCGAGACGCTGTCCTTCAACGGTGAAGAGATCGGCGTGATCAACAGCCCCTGCTATTCGCACCGGCTGGGGAAATCTCTGGCGCTGGCCCATGTCCGCCCCGGGCTTGCCCCCGGAACGGTGCTGAACGTCGCCGGCGCAACCTTGGAGACAACGGCAACACTGACTGAAAGCCCGATCTACGACCCGCAAAAGTCCCGCACCCACGGCTGATCCGCTGTACAGAACCTGGCAGGGGGCCGGCGTTCAAATTGCCGGCCCTCTGCGCCCTAGCCTTGCGCCGCCAAAAACGCCGATACCCGCGCCAGGCCTTCTGTCAGGATCTCCGCCCCATTAGCGTACCCAATGCGGACAGACCCCTCCATGCCCAGGGCCGACCCCGGCGTGAACATCACCCCCGTCTGCTGCAGCAGCGCCACGCAGAAATCCCGCGATGTCATCGGCAGATCGCATTTCAGCAAGGCCGTGGTGCCCGAGCGCGGCTTCACCCAGGACATCCGCGGCTCGCGGTCCACCCATGCCTCAAGGATCGCCAGATTGCCGCGGGTGATGCGCTGGCTGCGCGCCAGAACCTGATCCCGGTTCTCCAGCGCCAGCGCGGCAAAATGGTCGTCGATCATGCTCACGGAAATGGTGTCGTAATCGCGGTGAACGGACACGGTTTCAATCACCTCCCGCGGCGCCGCAATCCAGCCCAGCCGCAGCCCCGCCAGGGAATAGGCTTTGGACATTCCGGCGGTGGAAATCCCCTTTTCATAGATATCCGCGATCGAGGCGGTCACGCCGCCCCCCTCCTGATCGGTGCCGCGGTAGACCTCGTCGCACAGGATCCAGGCGCCGGCCGCACGGGCAATCGCGGCGATCTCCACCAGCATCTCCCGGTCCATCAGCGCGCCGGTGGGGTTGTTGGGATTGTTGATGGCAATCAGTTTGATATCCGGCGTGACCAGTGCCCGCAGCGCATCAAGATCCGGCAGAAACCCGTCTTCCTCGCGCAACTGCAGCTGATGCACCTCCGCGCCGATACTGGCCGGGATCGAATAATGCTGCTGGTATGTTGGAACCACCGCCACCACGCGGTCGCCGCGCGACACCAGCGCCTTATGCACCAGCATATTGGCGCCGATGGTGCCATGGGTGACGATGGTGTTTTCCACCTCCTGCCGCGTGTACAGCGCCGCAATGGCGCGCCGCAGCCGGTCCGAGCCCTCAATGGCGCCATAGGTCATCTTCATGCCCAGCAGGTCGGACAGGTCTGCGCGGGTCTTGCCCGCCAGCTGCAGCAGCTCTGCGATGGTCAGGCTTTCAACACAGGTCTCGGCCAGGTTCCATTCGCATTTGGTCTCCCATTCGTTCATCCAGATTTCGACGCCAAAGGGATCTATATGCATGGGGTTGCTCCTTATGCTCAGGCACGGCCGCCCCCCGGACCCTAAGCCGCCTTGCCTGTCCTTGCCATCATCCCCAAGGATGATGCGCCGCGCGCCCTGCCGTGCTATGGCGCCCGGACCGGGAGGCGACTGTGGAATTCCAAGGCACTGACATCGCAGGAGCGGCCCAGGCACTGGCCGGCGTCATCGACGGCCATGGCGGCGCGCCGGATCTGATCGCCGCCGCCGGCCATCTGCTGCCCTTCACCGCCGCCTTCTGCGTGGTCAACCGCAAGGGCCGGCGCCCGGTTTACTTGTGCGACACCTATCCCGAAGGCGCCGCCAAAGATGCGGTGCAGCTTTATGCCGGCAGCACCTATCTGCTGAACCCGGTCTATAACGCAATCCTCGACGGGTTGCCGCCGGGGCTGTACCGGATGGCGGATCTGGCACCCGACAATTGGAACTTCTCCCCGGAAGCCGCCGGCGTTCTGGCCGAAGACGCCGAGGAAATCGGCTACCGCACTCCCGGCTGGCCCGCCGGGCTGCAGGAACTCACCCTGCTGGTAGAGCTGCCAGAGGGGGCCATGGGCGAAATCAGCTTTGCCCGGCCCGCCGCCGAGGGCGGTTTTCCGGATGATTTGCTGGCCCGGCTGCATCCCTTCCTGCCGCTGTTTGCGGCTGCCTTCCGCCAGCTTTGGTGCCGCCGGACAGACAGCCCGGCCCCGGCAGAACCGGACCGGAAGCTGCAGGACTTCGCCCGCAGCACCCTGTCCCCGCGCGAAGCGGAGATCGTGCAGCTGATCCTCAAGGGCCACTCCAGCCTGTCGATCAGCCTGACCCTGGGGATTGCGCTGCCGACGGTCAAAACCCACCGCAGGAACGCCTATGCCAAACTTGGCATCAGCACCCAGCAGCAGCTGTTCAACGCCTTCCTGCAATGGCAGGCCGAGGCCCGGCAGCGGTCTTAGCCGGACACTTTCTTTACAAACTGCGATTTCAGGCCGATCGGGCCGACCCCCGGCACCTTGCAATCAATGTCGTGATCGCCATCGACCAGCCGGATGCCCCGGACCTTGGTGCCGACCTTGATAACCGAGGACGTTCCCTTCAGCTTCAGGTCCTTGATGACCGTGACCGTGTCGCCGTCGGCCAGCAGATTGCCGACGCTGTCGCGCACTTCGGCAGCCTCGCCGCCCGCCGCCTCCGCCGCCCATTCATGCGCGCATTCGGGACAGATCAGCAGGGCGTCCACCTGATAGGTATAGGCAGAGGCGCATTCGGGGCACGGAGGCAAAGTATCAGTCATGCCCGCTCCAATACCCTTTGGACAGGATGCTGGCCAGACCGGGATTGCGCCCCTTGCCCCGATGCGCGCCCTGCTTCAGACCGCGCGCGCCTGCGGCAGCAGGAACGGCACACCGGCGGGCGGCACCCGGTTCACCGGAACCGGACAGCCATAGACCTGCGCCAGCGTGTCATTGGTCAGCACCTCCGCCGGCACGCCGTCCGCGGCCACCCGGCCTGCATGGATCAGGGTGATCCGGTCGGCGAACATCGCGGTGAGGTTCAGATCATGCATCACCGCCACCACGCCGCCGCCGCGCGCCGCATAACTGCGCGCCAGATCCATCACCGTGAACTGATGGCCGATATCCAGACTGGCCACCGGCTCATCCAGGATCAGCCAGCGCGGCACGCCGTCCAGCACCGGCTCCCAGACCTGCACCATCACCCGCGCCAGCTGCACCCGCTGCTGCTCGCCGCCCGACAGATCCTGATAGAACCGGTGCGCAAACCCCGCCAGATCCACCTGCTCCAGTGCGCGCAGCGGCAGATCGCTGTCCCCTGCCGCCAGCCCGGCGCGCAGGCCCAGGCGGATAATCTCCAGCACCGTAAAGGGAAAGGCGATGGCAGCGGATTGCGGCTGCACCGCACGGACGACGGCCAGCTCCCAGGGTTTCAAACCCGCGGTATCGCGCCCGTTCAGCAGCACCCGCCCGGAGAACGGCACCTCGCCGGTCATCGCCCGCAGCAGCGTGGTTTTGCCCGATCCGTTCGGCCCCGCAATGGCAGTGACTTCGCCGGGGCGGGCCTCAAAATCCACCCCCTTCAGGATGCTGCGGCGGCCCAGCGTTACCTTGATATCATATGCCTGCATGACGGGCCTCCTAAATGCCCATGCTGCCGAAACGGCGCAGCAGGATCCACAGAAAGAACGGCGCGCCCAGCACCGCCGTGATGATGCCGATGGGCAGCTCCGCCGGCGCAACAGCCACGCGTGCGATCATATCCGCCGCCAGCAGCAGCGCGGCCCCCAGCAAACCCGCATTGGGCAGCAGGCTGTGGTGGTCCGGCCCGGTGGCCAGACGCAGCAGATGCGGCACCACAATGCCGACAAAGCCAATGCCCCCTGACACCGCCACTGCGGCGCCGGTGGCAGCAGCGACCGTCAGAATGGCAGTGTTCTTCACCCGTTGCACCGGAATGCCGGTATGGCCGGCAGCTGCCTCGCCCAGGGCCAGCCCGTTCAGCCCGCGGGCCAGAAACGGCGCCGCCAGCAGCGCCAGGCAAATCACCGGCGCAGCGGCCATGACCTTGGCCCAGGTGGCGCCGGCCAAGGATCCCATGTTCCAGAAGGTCAGGTCGCGCAGCTGGCTGTCATCCGCCATAAAGGTAATCATGCCGGTGCCCGCATTGGCCAGCGCGCTGATCGCAATGCCCGCCAGCAGCATGGTCGCAACCGAGGTCCGGCCGCCGCGGGTGGAAATCCGGTACAGCACCAGAATGGCAATCCAGCTGCCGAAAAATGCGGCAATGGACACCAGGTAACTGCCCGCCGCCTGCTGAACTGCGGCAGGCAGCGCCGTGCCCAGCACAATCGCAGCCACCGCCGCCAGACCGGCCCCGGCGCTGACACCCACGATGGCAGGGTCCGCCAGCGGGTTGCGGAACAGCCCTTGCAGCAGCGCGCCGGACACCGCCAGCGCTGCCCCCACCAGAACCCCCAGCACCAGGCGCGGCAGCCGGATATCAAACAGGATGATCCGGTCCAGACGGCTCAGCTCGCGGCCCGCCGCCAGATCGCCAAGCGCGCCCCATAGCGAGGTGCCCGAGGCGCCCCAGGCCAGCGAAAACACGGACATCCCCGCCAGCAGGGCGGCCAGCACCGCAGTCAACCGCCGCGCCTGCACCCGGCGGTCCACCCCCCGGTCCGCGGCGGCAGGTGCATCAATGGCCAACGACATCCTGCTCCCCCCCGCCATAAAGCGCTTGGTTCAATCCGGTGATGGCCGAGGCCGTGCGCGGGCCGAAACCGATCAGATGCAGCCCATCCATCCGCACGATGGCACCGTTCTGCGCCGCCGGAGTTGGCTGGATTGCCGGGATCGCCAGCAAGTCCCCGGTGCGGATGCCATGATCGCCGCCACGGTCCATCATCAGGATCACATCCGGCGCGGCTTCGGCGATGGCTTCATCCGTCATCGGCTTGTAGCCCGCGAACCCCGTCACCGCATTCACGCCGCCCGCCAGCCGGATAATGCTGTCCGCCGCCGTGTCCGCACCGCCGGCCATGATGCGCCCGCCCTGGGTGGACAGCACAAACAGCACCGTCCGGGGCGCCCCGCCTGCCGCCTTTGCCGCCGCAGCCTGGGCGGCGGCGATTTCCGCGCTCACCTGCCCGGCCAGAATCTCAGCCGCGTCTTGCCGGCCCAGGGCGGCGCCCACAGTGCGGATCTTGCGGGCGATGCCTTCGGCGCTGAAATCCTCGGGCACACTGATATAGTCCACCTCAGCCGCCTTCAGCACATCCAGCGTCTCCGGCGGCCCGGCGCCCTCAATCGCCAGGATCATGTCCGGCGCCACCGACAGCACCCCCTCCGGCGCCAGCGCCCGCTGATAGCCGATGTCCGGCAGCTGCCGGGCCTCGGCCGGAAAGACAGAGGTTGTGTCACGGGCGATCAGCCGGTGCTGCTGGTCCAGCGCATAGACGATCTCGGTGACCGAACCGCCAACCGAAACGATGCGGCCGGCCGGTTCCGCCAGCGCCATATGGCCTGCAAAAGCCGCAGCAATCACCAGGTTCAACCCCAGATACAGACGGGACAATATAGACATCAGGCCATCTCCGCCGCCGCAAGGGAAGCCAGGCCTTCAACAATGCCGTTCCATTCGGGCCGGTGATCCCTGGCCTCCGTCCGGTGGCCAAAGACCTGCAGGATAAGGCCGCCCTCCGTGTCAAACGCCTCAACTGAAACCGCATCGCCGCGCTGGGTGGGTTTGGTGACAGCCCAGACTTCGGCAATATGATCCAGCCGCAGATGCAGGTCGAAACCGGGGTCGAGGATGTTCTGCCACGGCCCCATCTCGCGCAGGGATTTCACCGGTCCGCCGTGGATTTCGATGCAGCCCATGTTGCCCACGAAGATCATCACTTCAACGCCCTGATCGCGCACCGCTTCAAGCATGGCGTTCACCGCACCCGTCTCCAGCGCCCGCGCCAGCGGTTTCCCGGCAAGCCGATAGGCGCCCAGCCGGTTCATCTTCAGCTTCGAGGCCAGCCGCAGGAACTGGTGGGTGTCGGTCATCTTGGCCCATTCTGCGCGCAGCGCATCGGCCTTGTCCGGGTTGCCCTTGGGCGCCTCCGCCGGTTTGCGCGGCTCCACCGCCAGTGTCTGGCTCTGGTCTTCCAGTTTCAGGTCTGCCACCAGCTGCGCCCAGGCCGCTAGATCCGAGGCATCGCGCAGATGCACCTTATGCACCGCATCCCCGGCGGCATCGAAAATCTGGAGCGACCGCCTGATGCCCTTGTCCGTCTCCCGCTCCACTGCAAAGGCGGTGACGAAATGTTTGGGGAACAGCCGCAGGTCGATCGCATCGTTCAGCACCATCGCCGCATGCTGGCCCGAACGGTAATTGTCATAAATCCCCACCTTCTCGATCACGCAGGACGGGTTGCGGGTCAGCGCCATCACCTCGCCCAATGCGGCAAGCCGCGGCATGATATCATCCGGCGCGGGTTTGATGCGGGTCACGCCTTCACCTGCATAGGCCGCCACCAGCTGGCCCTCGAAAATGCTGAATTTGTCCGCAAAATCACGGTCGCGCAGGGTGGAATGCTCAGCACGTGCGGCACGGATCGCCGCCGGCGTCATCGGAGTATCAGTCATGTCAGCCCTCTCAGCTGGGAGATTGGAAAGGGCTGGCAACGGCGGCAAACAAGGCGCGCAACAGCTGGCCGCCGCATTTTA
Source organism: Leisingera sp. F5 (assembly GCF_001593695.1). Classification (NCBI taxonomy): domain Bacteria; kingdom Pseudomonadati; phylum Pseudomonadota; class Alphaproteobacteria; order Rhodobacterales; family Roseobacteraceae; genus Leisingera; species Leisingera sp. F5. The sequence continues at coordinate 87,569 of NZ_LUKH01000017.1, forward strand.
CGGCGCGTTAATTTATGTTGACTGTTTCTATCACCTTTATTAACAGGCTCAAGCGGAATTTGTGAATCCGCAAAATCAAACCAACGACCTCGCCAGCCCCGACGCAAGCATCCGGTTCAACAGAACAGACAGATGCGAAGGGACGCGAGATGGGGAAACACCACAAGAAACGGCATAGCGGGCGGCTCCTGCTAAGTACCGTTTCAATGCTGGGCCTGATGGCCAGTGCGGGCAGCCTGGCCGCCCAGGAAATCATTGAAGACACGGATTTCCTGGGCACGGTGGACCTGGGCCAGGGCAAGCGCGAGGTGCAGACCGGCACCGCTGTGCCGCTGACCGTGATCACCCAGGAGGAAATCGACGACCGCCAGGCCGGCACCATCGGCGAGCTGATCGACTCGGTGCCCGGCGTCAACCTGGTCAACGGCAACACCCCGCGCGGCGCCGGCATCAACATCCGCGGCTTCGGCGCCACCAGCAGCTTTGGCACCGACCAGAAGGTCCAGGTGATCGTTGACGGCGCCACCACCGGCTCCGAGGAGCTGTACCGCATCGGCACCCAGCTGTTCACCGACCCCGAGCTGTACAAAGAGGTCTCGGTTCTGCGCGGCACCATCGGCAGCTTTGAATACGGCTCCGGCGTCATCGGCGGGCTGGTCAAGCTGGACACCAAGGACGCCTCGGATTTCACCGGCGGCGAAATCGGCCTGCGCTTCCGTCAGACCCTGCAGGCCACCAGCAACGGCGAAGGGTTCGCCACCTCCTCGATCGTCGCCTGGCAGCCGTTGGACAATTTTGAGCTGCTGCTGAATTACACCCTGCGCGACACTGCCGAATACGACAATGGCGACGGCAGTCAGGTGGCCAACACCCAGTCGCGCACGCCCTCTTACCTGATCAAGGGCAAATACACCTTTGGCGATGCGGGCGAACATTCCCTCACCGCCTCGCTGAATGACAGTGCGAACGACGAAAAAGACGTGCCCTACGATGGTTTCGGCACCACCAGCACCAGCTTCGGCAGGGTCGACCGGCGCATTGATAACCGGGTTGCCGGCATCCGCTACCAGTGGAACCCGGTTGGCAATGATCTGGTCAATCTGGACGTGAACCTGACCTATTCGGATCAGGAAATCACCCAGTCCTACATCGCTGGCAGCGCCTTTTGCGACGACGGCGGCGTGGTCCGCGCCGATCCGAACTGCGCCCGCAGCGGCCCGGCGGGAACCCCCTTCAGCAGCGCCACCCAGGACGCCGACCACCGCTATGAAACCACCAAGCTGACTGTGAAGAACAGCAGCTATTTCACCACCGGCGCCGCGGCCCACGACCTGCGCGCCGGGGTTGAGCTGTCGCGCCGCGAACGCCTCAATGCTTCCTCCGCGCCGGGCGGCACCGCCAAGCGTTACGCGGTCTTTGCCGTCGATGACATCTCCATCGGCCGCTGGACCGCCACCCCCGCCCTGCGTTATGAGTCCCAGGAGATCGAGGCGCATGACGGCTCGCAAAACCACGACGCCTCGGCGCTGATGGGCGGGCTGTCACTGCGCTATGAGTTTGATACCGGCTTTGCCTTGTTCGGCAGCGCTGCCTACACCGAAAACCTGCCGGTGATCGACGATCTGGACAATGCCGCCCGCATCGGTGTCTCCGAACGCTCGCACACCTATGAAATCGGCGCCTCTTATGCGGCGGCGGATGTGTTCACGGCAAACGACAGCCTGGCGGTCAAGGTGAACTACTACCAAAGCCGGCTGCGCGATATCACCTCCTATGTCAGCTCTGTCTCCCTGCCTGCGCCGCCCTTCTTCGCCTTTGTCCCGCTCGACAAGGTCGACACCAGCGGTTTCGAGATCGAGGCCGGCTATGCGCTCGACTCCGGCTTTTATGCGGACCTCAACGCCAACCTGCCCGACGGCGAGGAGTTCCTGACCGGCACCGCCTCGCGCTGGCGCAACCTGGCATCAGACGATCTGCGCCTGACCTTGGGCAAACGCATCGGCGAGACGCTGGATCTCAGCTGGGAACTGGTGGCGGCGAAATCCGGCTTTGATGCCGCAGGAACGGCTGTGGCGGGCTACGGCGTCCACAATCTGCGCGCCACCTACACCCCGCAGTCCGGCCTGCTGCAAGGCGCCGAGATCCGTTTTGGCATCGAGAACGCCTTTGACCGCGCCTACCGGCCCAGCCTCTATTCCCGCGACGCCGCAGGCCGCAACTTCAAGCTGACGCTGGCGAAAACCTTCTGATCCCCAAAGGAAACCCCCGAGAGGTGCGACATGGCACATGGACGTAAAGCCCTGAAATCCCTGCTTTTGGCCACCGCACTGGCGGCAAACGGCGCAGCGGCAGAAGATGCCGCCAATCCGGGTATCTCCATCGAACTTAGCGCGGCTGAGACGGCGGGCGATGCCTGCAAGCTGTCCTTTGTGGTGCAGAACACTCATGCCCGGGACGTCGATCAGGCGGTTTATGAAACCGTCCTGTTCGGCGCCCAGGGCCAGGTCGCGCGGCTCACTCTTCTTGATTTCCAGGATCTTCCTGCCGGGCGCCTGCGCGTGCGGCAGTTCCAGTTCCCGCAAGCCTGCGACGGCATCAGCCAGGTCCTGATCAACGGCGCCGGCACCTGCGCCGGCGACGGCCTGCCCGAAGGCGCCTGCAGCCGCGGCCTGCGCCTCAGCTCCAAAGTGATGGAGCTGGCAGGATGACCATCGTGCAAAACGCCTTGAACAAGGTGCTGGATCTGGGCGGCCCGGTAGTGCTGCTGCTGCTGGCGGCCTCGGTGCTGACCAGCGCGCTGGTGCTCTACAAGATCTGGCAGTACCGCATGGCACGGGTCGGCCAGCACCGCGCCCTTGCAGCGGCGGTCGCAGCCTGGGACCGGGGCGAGGCAGACGCGGCCCGGAACACCCTCAACCACAGTAAATCCTATCTGGTGCCGGTGATGCGGCTGGCGCTGGACGGCCCTCCGGACCAGATGCGGGCCGACCGCGCCGACGCCGAGGCCGAAGAGCGGTTTTCCCGGCTTGAACGCGGCCTGGGAACGCTGGACGTGGTGGCCCAGCTGGCGCCGCTTCTGGGGCTGTTCGGCACCGTCATCGGCATGATCGAGGCGTTCCGGAAACTGCAATCCGCAGGCGCCTCGGTGGATCCATCGTTGCTGGCCGGCGGCATCTGGGTGGCACTGCTGACCACCGCCGCGGGGCTGGCGGTGGCGATGCCGACCTCGCTGGTGCTCAGCTGGCTGACCGCCCGGATGCAGCGCGAACGGGTTTTTGCCAACCGCGTCCTGCGCACCGTCTTTGCCCCCTCCTCTCCTGCCCCGGCAAACGCATCCCTGCAGGCAGCTCATGGCGGTTAAACTGCAGGGTCCCAAACGCAGGCGTCTGTCGATGACCTCGCTGATCGACGTGATCTTCCTGCTCCTCTTGTTCTTCATGCTCACCTCCACCTTCTCGAAATTCGGCGAGGTGGAACTAATGGCCGCAGGCCAGGGTCCCGGCAGCAATGGCAAGCAGATGCTGTTCGTGACCCTCGGCGAACAAAGCCTGACCCTGAACGGCCAGCCCGCCGATCTGGAGCGGATCGCCGGGCTGATCCGGCTGCAGCCGCAATCCGGCGGCCATCTGGTGCTGATCAGCCCCGGCGCGGACGCTTCCTCCCAGCGGCTGGTGGACCTGCTGTCCGAATTGCGCACCGTCGCCGGCCTGCAAACCCTGGTGCTCGGCTGATGCGCATCAAACCGCCCGCCCCCGCGCAGAAGGAGCCAACAATTGCGCTGATCAACATCGTGTTCCTGATGCTGATCTTCTTCATGATCGCCGGCACCCTGGCGGTGCCGCTGGACAAGGATCTGACCCTGATCGAGGCGAAGGACCTGGAGGGCCGCGAGCCGCCCGATACGCTGGTGATCCACGCCGACGGCCGCCTGACCCTGCGCGGCGCAGTGCTGCCAGACGCCGCTGCCTATGTGGCGGCACTGCCCGGCGAAGACCGCGCTGCGGTGCGCATCGTTCCCGACCGCAACCTGCCCGCCCGCGACCTGGTGCAACTGGGCAACGCCCTGCGCGCCGCCGGCGCCAAGCGGGTGCTGATCATCTCCGAACGAGCGCTGCAATGAAGGTGCCGCACTCCCGGCTCGCAGGTGCGGCAGCCCTGTTCCTCGCCGTCGCCGCCCACGCAGGCGCTGCCTTTCTGACAGACCGCGAACAGGCCGAGCAGGCAGGCGGCAACACCGGTCTGGCAGCTGAAGGCGTTGCCTTTGCCGATCTGGCGCAGGGCACCGGTGCGCCGGTTAAGGCCGAAGATGTTCTTGAGGCGGAGCACCCAGTGCAGGACGCTCCCCGCAAACCCACTCCCGAAGCGCAACAGCCGGTTGCTCCCACAGCAGCAAAACCCGCGGCAGTGCCAAACGCCGCGCCGATCCTGCCATCCGGCCAAGCGGACCCCGTGGAGCAGACACCAGCCGAACAGCCTGCCAAACCCGCAGCACAGCAACCGCTGCCCGAGGCCAGGCCTGACCCGGCGCCGGAACCGAAACCCCAGCCTAAACCCCGCAAAGCCACCCCGCGCGGCAACAGCGATCAGAACGCAGCACAGGGAACCGCCGCAGGGCGCGCGGCAAAACCAGCAGGGCAGGCAACCCAAGCCCCCGGCACCGCCAAGCAGCAGGGCAACGCCGCGGCAGACAACTACCGCGGCCAGGTGCTGCGGCGGGTGATGCGGGCCAAACGGCAGCGGGTCAGCATCCGCGGCGCCGCCCTGGTGCGGTTCTCCATCGCCGCAAACGGCGCCCTGCGCACCGCCAGCATCGCCAAAAGCTCCGGCTCCGCCAAGCTCGACAGCATCGCCCTGGCCCAGGTCCGCCGTGCCGCCCCCTTCCCGGCCCCGCCTGCAGGCGCCAGAACCACCTACACCGTCCGGATCAAGGGCAAGTAACAGCGCCGCCGCCCGCCAGGGCGGTCTTGCAAACCCGGGTGACAAATTCCTGCACCGTCTGAATCCGCGCCATGCCGCTGGTATCGGGATGCATCAGCAGCCACAGATCCGCCGTGGCCCGCAGCTGCCCCGGCAGCAGCTCCACCAGATCCGGATGCGACTGGCCTAGATATTTCGGAAACGGCGCAATCCCCAGCCCGCTTTTCACCGCCTCCATCTGGGCAAAGATACTGTCCGTGGTCAGCGCCACATTGCAACGCTCTGAGACCGCCGCGAACTCCTGGCATTGCACCGTCTGCGCCAGATCGCCCGCGGCGGCAATGACGTTGTGCCCCTCCAGATCCGCAGCCGTTTCAAAATCCCCAAGCGCATCCAGATACAGATGCGACGCATAGATCCCGAACCCCACCGCGCCCAGCTTGCGGCCCACCAGCCGCTCCTGGCTGGGGGTGCCGATGCGCACCGCGATATCGGCCTCGCGGTTCAGCAAGTTCACCTTGCTGGTCGACAACAGCAACTTGACCCGCAGCTCAGGATGCAAATTGTGCAGCTCACGCAGCTGCGGCGCCAGCAGGGTCTGGCCCAGCCCGCTGGGGGCAGCCACGGTGACTGTGCCCGCCAGCTGGCCGTCGTTGCCGGACACCGCCTCGCTGATCAGCCGCGCCTGATGCTCCATCTGCTCGGCACGGGCCAGGATCAGGCTGCCGCAACTGGTCAACTGCACCCCGGAAATGCTGCGGTCGAACAAGGTGGCCGACAAGGCCGTCTCCAGTTCCCGCAGCTTGCGCCCGACGGTGGCCGGGCTTTCCGCCAGCTGCCCCGCCGCGCCCGCAATGCTGCCTGCGCGCGCAACCGCCAGGAAGAACCGGAACAGATCCCAGTTCTGGCTCATCACGGGGGCGGGTCTGGGGCCGGAAACGGATCGCATCACGCCGGAAGACTCATGTGGCAAAATCAAAAGGGCAGCAAGGAGTGCCTATCTCCAGCTACTGCCAGCCCCTTTGTAACACCACTCAAATTTACTTGTGCCGCCGTGAACCTGGAAAAATTCCACACTCTTACAGCGCCTTACGTGAAATTCCCCGCTTTCTTTAAAATGACGCGCAGCGCTTCAAATCTGATGCGTTGCGTTTCCTCCGCCCCCTCACAGGTTCAATCGCAACCGTGCGCAAACGGAGCTGCGCCGGTGCTATTGGAGGAAAGACAATGACAGTACAAAACAACATGGGTCCGATCACCGGGACAGAAGGCCCGGACCCTCTCATCGGGACAAATGCCAGCGAGGAACTGCAGGGGCTGGGCGGCGATGACACCCTGACCGGTGGTTTGGGGGACGATACGCTGGACGGCGGCGCCGGGTCGGACACCGCGAATTACCGCGACATCGACGTGCCGGTCGCGGCAGCGCTGCGCACAGGCACCGCCACCCGCGAGACCGGCTTTGCGGTGGTGGTGGAGGATCAGCCGCTGGCGTCGCTGACCACAGACCAGTCCCCCGCGGATCTGGTGGACGAGGCCGCGGCTGGCAATCTTTACTACAACATTCACACCAATGACTTCCCCGGCGGCGAAATCCGCGGCCAGCTGCTGGTTGAAAGCGATGTCACCGAGGGCGGCATCCGCACGCTGACTCTGGTTGCCGATCTGGATGCCGCGCAGGAGCCGGACGGCGCAAGCGACTCCCAGGCCACTGGCCAGGGCCGGGTGGTGATCGTGATCGACGGCAGCAGCATCACCTACAGCTCGGACCTGTCGGTGACTGGCCTGGCCGCATCCGATCTGCTGCCGGTGGCAGGTGTCAGCGCCATCCACCTGCACAATGCCCCCGCCGGGCAGAACGGTCCGGTGATCACTGACATCGTGCAGGACGCAGGCGGTGACGTGAACGGGCTGGACGCCGGTGCCGATGACGGCAACGTCTTTGATGAAGTGGCTGAGACCGACACGCTGATCAGCATCGAAAATCTGGAAGGCTCCGATGACGGCGATGATCTGCGCGGAGACAATGGCGCCAATCTGCTGAACGGCAATGGCGGCGATGACATCCTCCGCGGACGCCGCGGCGATGATGAGCTGAACGGCGGTGATGGCAACGATGACCTGCGCGGCAACCGCGGCGCCGACACTTTGGACGGAGGCTCCGGCAACGACGTCTTGCGCGGTGGCCGCGGCAGCGATCAACTGGAAGGCGGCAGTGGGAATGACGACCTGCGCGGCGGCTCCGGCAACGACATCCTCAGCGGCGGCGGCGGCGTAGACACCATCGACGGCGGCGCGGGCATCGACACCAACTCCTTTGCCAATATCAATGCAGGCGCCGCAGATGCCTCAATCGCCGGTGTCACCGTGGTGCTGAACGCCGACGGCTCAGGCACGGCGTCCTACACCGGCGGCGGCGGCAACGGCCCGCTGATCGAGGAAGAGTTCACCGGCATTGAAAACATCACCGGCTCCTCCAACAGCGATGATATCCGCGCCTTGGGGGCCGCCCCCAACGCCATTGACGGCGGCGATGGCGACGACTTCATTGCGGGCGGCGGCGGCACCGATTTCCTGACCGGCGGCGAAGGCACCGACACCAACAGCTTCATCAACATCGGCGCTGAGGTGGTCGCTGATCTGGGCTCCGGCAGCGCGTCTTATCAGCCGAATGAAACCACCACCGTCTTTGAAAACTTCAGCGGGTTCGAGAACCTCGACGGCTCGGACAATGACGATCAGCTGTTCGGCGATAGCGGCGCCAACACCCTGACCGGCAATGACGGCGACGACCTGCTGGTGGGCCGCGGCGGCGCTGACGTGCTGGAGGGCGGCGACGGCAATGACATCCTGCGCGGCGGCGGCGGCGCTGACATCACCGACGGCGGCGCGGGCATCGACACTGCGGATTTCCAGGACATCGGCGCGGCTGTAATCGCCGACCTGAATTCCGGCGCCGCAGTCTATCAGGGGCCGAACGGCCCAGTGGTGGACACGCTCCTGAACATCGAAAACCTGACCGGTTCGTCGAACAACGACGTTCTGAACGGCGACGCAGGCGACAACCTGCTGGCCGGGGGCGCTGGCGGCGACACCATCAACGGCGGCGGCGGCAATGACGTGATCCGCGGCGATGCCATTGGCGATGGCGAGGCAATCACCGTCACCGTGACCAACACCCTGGATGAAGGCGGCACCTTCCTGACCCCGGTCTGGTTCGGCTTCCACGACGGCGAAAACTTTGACCTCTGGACTGATGGCGAGGCCGCCAGCGGCGGGCTGGAGCGCATTGCCGAAGACGGCAGCGTCGAAGGCATCGCCGCCGAGTTCAACCAGCAGGTCATCGACGGCGGCGTTGACGCCACCATCATCGGCGGCAGCGGCGCGCCGGGGCCGATCGATCCGGGCGAAAGCGCCAGCTTCACCCTCAATGTGAGTGCCGATCAGGTCGGCCAGGGTTTCTTTACCTGGGCCACGATGATCATCCCCTCCAACGATGCTTTCCTGGCTTCGCCCGACGATGCGCTGCAGGACTTCATCTTTGACGCCGACGGCAATTTTGCCGGGCCGCTGGTGATCGAACGCTTCGGCAGCGATGTGCTGGATGCCGGCACCGAGGTGAACACCGAAGAAGGTGCTGCCTTCCTCAACCAAACCGCCCGCGATCAGGGCACCGTCGAGAACGGCGTGGTCCGCCAGCACGAGGGTTTCAACGGCTCCGAAGGCCTCCCCGGCGGCACGCCAGTGAATGTCCTGGGCGGCACCACCGCTGCGGGCACCATCGTGGATCCGGTTGAGGGCGACTTCACCCGCAACGGCGGCGAGGAACAGCTGCTGCGCATCGTGGTCGACCTGGCCGAAGGCGGCGCCGATGTGCTGTCCGGCGGTGCAGGCAGCGACTATATCGACGGCGGACGGGGCAACGACCTGCTGCGCGGCCAGCGCGGCGCCGATACCCTGGACGGCGGCGATGGTGCGGATGTGCTGTTTGGCGGCCGCGGCGGCGACCTGGCCCAAGGCGGTGCAGGCAATGACCGGATCGAGGGCGGCCGCGGACGCGACACCCTGGACGGCGGCACTGGCAACGACCGCATCGAAGGCGGACGCGGGGCCGACGTGCTGACCGGGGGGGACGGCAATGACCAGCTGACGGGCGGCCGCGGCGCCGATACCTTTGTTTTCAACGAGGGCTTCGGCGATGACGTGATCCGCGACTTCAACACCGCTGCCGGCGGCGAGCTGCTGGATCTGTCTGGCGGAGGCTTTGGCTTTGACAGCTTTGACGATCTCTCCGGCGCGATCTCGCAGGACGGAGGCAATGCGCTGATCGACCTCGGAAGCGACGGATCGATCACCCTGCTGGATGTGCAGGCCTCAGCCCTGAGCGAGGACCATTTCCTGATCTAAAAAACCACAGGCGGCGGCAGTCTGCGGAGTGCCGCCGCCTCATTCTCAGTCAGCAGCCATCACCAGATCACTGGCCTTTTCCCCGATCATGATGGCCGGCGCGTTGGTGTTGCCCGAGACGATCTCGGGCATGATCGAGCAATCCGCCACCCGCAGCCCCTGCACCCCATGCACCCGCAGGTCCGCGTCCACCACCGCATCCGCTCCCTGCCCCATCTTGCAGGTGCCGGTGGGATGATAGATCGACACCGAATTGCCGCGCGCCCAGTCCAGCGTGCCCGCGTAATCCTCCATCTCCAGACTGGCATCGGGCCGGAACTCCGCGGCGATCTTCGACGCCAGCGGATTATGCCGGGCAATGCGCCGGGCAATCTTCACCCCGTCCACCAGGGTCCGGCAATCCGTCTCCGTCGCCAGATAGTTGGGGTGAATTTTCGGATAGCTTTTCGGATCCGGCCCATCCAGCCGGATCTCGCCGCGGCTTTCCGGCCGCAGCTGGCACACCGACATGGTGAAGGCTGAGAACGGATGCACCCCCTCGCCCGGACTGTCCGCCGACCAGGGCTGCACATGGAACTGGATGTCCGGCGTCGCGAGATCAGGCCGGGTTTTCATAAAACCGGTGGCCAGACTGGCGGCCATTGTCATCGGCCCGGCCCGGAACAGCGCGTATTTCAGCGCAATCCGCGCCTGATTGAACAGGCTGCGCACCTCGTCGTTCAGCGTCGGCTCATTGCATTTGTAGACCAGCCGCGCCTGCAGATGGTCCTGCAGCCCCTGCCCCACCCCCGGCAGATCCACCGCCACATCAACACCGTTGGCCTTCAGCTGCTCCGCCGGGCCGATCCCCGACAGCATCAGTGTCTGCGGCGAGTTGATGGCCCCCGCCGACAGGATCACCTCCTTGCGCGCCGTGATGCTCTGCCGCTGGCCGGCGCGGTCCAGATAGGTCACGCCAGTGACCCGGCGCCCGTCCAGATCGATCTTTTCCACCAGCGCATTTGTGATGATCTGCAGGTTGGCCCGCCCCCGCGCCGGTTTCAAAAACGCCACCGCAGCACTGCAGCGCCGCCCGTTGCGGGTGGTCAGCTGGAAATAGCCGACCCCCTCTTGCGCGGCACCATTGTAATCGGGGTTAAAGGGGTATCCCGCCTCCTGCGCCGCCGCCACCCAAGCATCGCAGATCGGGCGTTGAATACGCATGTTAGAGACTGTCAGCGGCCCGCCGGAGCCATGGAATTCATCCGAACCGCGCTCCTGATCCTCGGATCGTTTGAACAGGGGCAGCACATCGTCCCAGCCCCAGCCCTCGTTGCCCATCTGGCGCCAGCGGTCGTAATCCTCCTTTTGGCCGCGCACATACAAAAGACCGTTCAGCGAGGACGAACCGCCCAGAACCTTGCCCCGCGGCCAGTCGATCGACCGCCCGTTCAGCCCCGGATCTGCTTCCGTCTTGTAACACCAGTCAACAGACGGGTTGTGCATGGTTTTGAAGTAGCCGACCGGAATGTGGATCCAGGGGTTTGTGTCCCGTCCTCCGGCCTCCAGCAGCACCACCTTGTTGCGCGGATCCGCACTCAACCGGTTGGCAATCACGCAGCCCGAAGACCCTGCTCCGATAACAATGAAATCTGCTTCCACGACCCTCTCCCGACTCTGTCAGGAAAAAACTTCTATACAGATTGCATGAAATAAGCTAGCTATTTTTGATACCAAACGTCTCAATAATTGATCTTAGGGAGGAAAATTATGGGGGTCACCGACAAACTGAACCGCATATCGCGGCGGGATCTGTTCAAGGTTGCAGGCACTTACGGGATGAGCTCGACCCTGCTGGCGGCGGGCAGCTTTGGCGGCGCGATGAGCCTGGCGAATCTCGCCTCGGCAGCAGAATCGACTTACGAGCGGCGCTTTTCCAAGCCCGCCAAGCACACGCTGAAATTCGGCGCTTCGGGCTTTAACGCCCGCAACCTGCTGATCGAACGGGCCGGCGCGCTGGAGTTCGCCCGCGACCTTGAATCCCGCACCGATGGCGAGATCCGCATTGAATTCATCGGCGACAACCAGATCTGCGGCCAGCTGAGCTGTGTGGAGAAAACCCAGCAGGGCATCGTCGATATCTACGCCGCCTCAACCCAGAACTCGGCCGGCGGCGCGCCCTATCTGAACGTGCTGGACTATGCCTTCATGTTCCCCGGCCGCGCCTCGCAGTATCATTTCCTGTATCACCCCAAGAGCCAGGAAATTCTGCGCGACCCGCTGGAAAAACGCCACGGGCTGAAGTTCCTGTTCAGCCACTGTGAACTCCGCGGCATCCAGCTGGGCCTGAAATACAAAGACGCGCCCACCATCACCAAACTGGAGCAGCTGTTCGGCACCAAGAACCGTGTCACTGGCACCCAGCTGGGCCGCATCGCCATGAAGGCGCTGAACCTGAACCCGGTGCCGGTCGCCTGGGAGGAAACCCTCGACGGGCTGAAACAGGGCCTGATCGACGGCGCCGAAACCTGGGCCTCTGCGGTGGCCTACGCCAACATGTCGCCGGTGGTTTCGCAGTCGGTGGACCTCAAATTCTTCTGCGGCACCGAACATACCTCAATGTCGGCCAAGGTCTTTGACGGGCTCGAAGGCTACCTGCAGGACGCGGTGATGGAGAGCGCCTATTGGGCCCAGGCCCATGTCCAGGCCGCGAACGAGGCCGCACTGGTCAAAACCGTCGGCTTCTCCGACCCGCAGCTGCCGGGCACCATGTTCGTCGAACACAACGTGCGCCCCGCCTTCCTGCCGGACAGCGAAATCCGCATGGCCGAGGAAATGTGCTCGCCCGAGTTCCAGCCGCAGCTGTGGGAACAATGGCGCGACCGGCTGAACGGCTGGGCCGGCGGCATCGACACCTATCAGGAAATCTACAACATCGCGCGCGAAGTCGACAAAGACATGAAGCCCGAAAACGTGGAACCGCGCCGCTGGTGGAAGGGCTGACCGCTGCCTAGGCTGAAACAACGGGTTCCGGCGCCGCAAGACGCGCCGGGGCCTGCCCCTCCGGAACGGGAGACCGGGGGCTTCATGGGAGGAACGAATGACGCTCTGGTCTGATATCGGTGCGATTTTCAGCGCATTTGCATCGCAAGACAGCTGGGAAATCCGCAACGCCTTGCAAAGCAACGCCGCCTGGGTGCTGGGCACCATTGCAGCGGCCCTTGGCGGATTGCTGGTGATGCTGGTCTACCGGCTGGTGCCGCTGCTGGACCGCCACCTGGAGCGCACCATCATGGTGTGGAGCTATCTGGCCATTGCCTTCATCATCTTCTGGGGCGTGATCGACCGCTTTGTGTTCAAGAACCAGCAGCCCTGGTCCACCACCATCCCGCCGTTGCTGTTCATGGTGATGGCTTGGTTCGGCGCCGCCTTCAACGTGCGCCTGCGCACCCATCTCAGCTTCAATGAATTCCGCACCATTATGCCCCGCTGGGCGCAGATGGGCTGCCTGACGCTCGACGCGGTGCTGTGGTTCGGCTTTGCCGTCATTGTCTTTGTCACCACCACAAGGCTGACCGCCCTGTCGGCCTCGAACTTTCAGATCGTGCTGGGCACCGACAGCGTGCTGCAATGGTGGTTCCTGATCACCGCACCCCTGGCCTTTATCCTGATGATCGGCCGGGTGTTTGAAAACCTTGCCGATGACATCCGCAACTACCGCAGCGGCGCACCGCTGATCAAACAGGCCGTGATCGGAGGAGACGTGTAATGGATACAGGCACCTGGGTCACACTGATCTCGCTTGGGGTCACCTTCCTGTTTATGCTGGGCGTACCGGTGCTGCTGGTGATCGGCTATTGGGTGATCGGCTGCTCCTTTGTGCTGGGGCTGACGCTCGACAATATGGGCGCCGAGCTTCTGAACGTCTTCAACAAGGGCTTTGCCCTCTTGGCGATGCCGCTGTTCATTCTCACCGGCGACCTGATCAACCAGTCCGGCATCGCCCGGCGCCTGTCCGACTTTGCCTATGCCTGCCTTGGCTGGATGCGCGGCGGGCTGGCGATGGCCTCGCTCGGCGCCTGCGGGCTGTTTGCGGCGATTTCAGGCTCAAACTCGGCGACAACCGCCACTATCGGCTCAATGCTGCACCCGGAAATGGTCAAGGGCGGCTATGACGAGCGTTTCTCGGCCGCCACCGCCGCCGCAGGCGGCACCGTCGGCATCATCATCCCGCCCTCGATCATCTTCATCGTCTACGGCTTCCTGATGAACCTGCCGATCTCGGACCTGTTTGTCGCGGGCATCCTGCCCGGCGCCATGATGGTCGTCGGCATGCAGCTGGCCTGCTGGATCATCTGCCGCCGCAACGGCTGGGGCTTCCTGATCCCGCTGCAGCTGAACCGGGTGCTGAAAACCGCCTTCGGCGCCTGGCTCGGCTTCTTTGCCATCGGGCTGGTGCTCTGGGGCATCTACACCGGCAAATTCTCCCCCACCGAGGCGGCAGGCGTCACCGTCGGCTTCTGCGTCATCGCGGGTGTGCTGTCCTGGGTGGTGACCAAAGTCACCGGCGCCAGCAACGATAAAACCTGGGAGGAGAAATCCTATGCCGAGATGCTGGTGGTCGAAGGCTTCACCATCCCGCAGATCCCCTCAATCGTGGTGCGTTCAGCGCAGATCACCGGCATCCTGGCGCCGCTGATTGCAATCTCGGTGGTGATGCAGCAGATCCTGTCGCTGCTGGGCGCGCAGCAGACAATCGGCGATTTTGTCACCTCGATGGGCGGCTACCACGCGGTGCTGTTCACCTCGATGGTGATTGTGTTCTTCTCCGGCATGGTGCTGGAAAGCCTGCCGGTCACCATCATCCTCGCCCCCATCCTGGCCCCCATCGCGGCCTCGGTCGGGGTCGATCCGATCCACTTTTCGGTGATCTTCCTGGTCGGTGCTTCCATCGGTTTCATCACCCCGCCTTACGGGCTGAATCTCTATGTCGCGTCCGGCGTGACCGGTGTTCCGTATTTCCGCCTGCTCCGCTATACAGTCCCTTACCTCGCAGCCCTGATCGGGGTCTGGGTGCTGGTCTCACTGGTTCCCGACTTCGCGCTGGTGCTGCTGCCGGGCAAATAGGGATAAGGCGGCGATGGCAAAGGACGGGTCCGATAAGAAAGAGGGGCAAATCCCCACCAACCTGCGCCTTCTGGTGCTGCTGGAGGAGATCGCCCGCCGCGGCGTCGCCGTGAAACCGGCCGAAATGATCGAGGCAATGGGCCTGCCCAAGCCCACCGTTCACCGGCTGATGCAAACAGCCGAGAGTGAAGGCTTCCTGCAGCGCGACCTCGACGGCCGGGCCTACGGGCCCGGCCCCCGCCTGCGCCGGCTGGCGCTCAACACCATGTCGTCGGAACATCTGCGCACCGCCCGGCTCAGCATCCTCAAAAGCGTTGCCGAGGAACTGGGCGAGACCTGCAACCTGGCCACTCCCGACCGCGAGGGGATGATCTATCTCGACCGGGTGGAAACCAAATGGCCGCTGCGCATCCAGCTTCCGATCGGCACTCAGGTGCCGTTCCACTGCACCGCCAGCGGCAAGATGTATCTGTCGACCCTGAAACCCGCCACCCTGCAGGCCGTGCTGCACGCCCGGCCGCTGGAAGCAGTGACCGGGCAAAGCTGCACCGACCCGGCTGCGCTCAGCACTGAATTGGACGCCATCCGCAGCCGCGGCTATTCCACCGACGCCGAGGAGTTCATCTCCGGCATGGTCGCCGTCGCCGTGCCGGTGCGGGACACGCACAGCCGGCTCTTGGCCACATTGTCGGTGCACGCCCCGGTGCAGCGCCGCAGCCTGCAGGACCTGACGGATTTCCTGCCCGCCTTGCAAACAGCAGCGGCAGCCCTGTCTGACTTGGCCTAGTCGCCCCTGACTGGCCCGCCGGCGCAGCCGCTTCCCCTTTTCCCTGCACCTCTTGCACATGAACAGCGCGCAGCCGGCGCCCTGCCCTGACCCGGCCTGTCCGCATGCGCCACCGCGGGCCTGCGCCATGATCTCAGCAGCGGAGCCGCCGGGATTTCAAAAAACCGCCCTCCACTGAACGGCAGAACACAAGTTAAAAATCGACCTTTTACCTTTCGGTACGCAATTTATCCGATAATGAAGAATTCATCAGTCGCGCTGCGTTGCGAAAGGGGCCAACCATGCATTTCAAAAGACCGGTGTTTCTGCTCTGCCTTTGCCTGTGCCTTGGTCTGCTGACCAGCCGGACCGCCGCGGCACGCATGCTGGTGATCGGCACCATCAGCGACGAGCCGGTCAAGGAAACCCGCGCCTTCCTGCCATTTGCCCGGCATCTGGCAGCGCAGCTGCAGGATCAGGGTGTCACTGGCGGCAGCGTCACCATTGCGCGCGACATCACCCACATGTCGGAACTTCTGCGCACAGGGGCTGTCGACATTTACATCGACAGCCCGCTGGTATCGCTTGCGGTCCGCGCCAAATGCGGCAGCCGCCTTCTGGCCCGCCGGTGGAAAAAGGGAACCGCCCAATACCAATCCGTTATCTTTGCCCGCCGGGACAGCGGCATCCGGTCGCTTGAGGACCTCGAAGGCAAGCTGGTCGCCTTCGAGGAACCGTTTTCCTCCAGCGGCTATTTCCTGCCGCGGCTGGCCATCGGGGACCAGATCGCCCCTCTGGCCGCTCTCCCCAGCCCCCGGGCCGCGCGCCCGGACAGCGGCGGCGCCTATGTCTTTTCCGGCGACGACGAAAACACCATCGAATGGGTGCTGCGCGGGCTGGTGGATGCCGGCGCCATGTCGTTGCGCGGCCTGAAAATGCATGCGGGCGGCGATTTTGACGATCTTGCAATCATTCTGGAAACCAAAGCCATCCCGCGCCATGTCGTCAGCGTTCCGCCTGATGTCCCCGCCGCGTTTTCCCAGGTGCTGCTGGCAGTGCTGACAACCATGGATCAATCCGCAGCAGGCCGCAGCGCTTTGCTGAGCTTTGAGAGAACCGCCAAATTCGATCCTATACCTGCACCCACGCTGAACCTGCTGAAGAAATTCCAGGCTCCGGTTGCGCTTCTCATCGGCGGAGGCTGATTTGCTTGGCTCCAGCCTCAGAACCAAACTGGTGGTCTACACTGTTCTGATCGTACTGGCGGTGGCCGGCGCAATTGCTGCCATTTCGGTCACGCTTGCCCACCGGACCTCAGCCGAAGCCTATGAACAGCATGTGACCGATCTGGCCAAAACCCTGGGCGAAGCCGTGCTTGAACCGCTTTATGAGTTAGATATCAAACAGTTAAGGCAACAAGCCGGGGCTGCATTGGCCAGCGAGGGGGCCATGCGCGCCTTGATCCTGGATGCCGGCACCCGGGTGCTGACAGATGGCACCGACGGCAATCTATTGCGCGGCCAGCGGTTTGCAGATCCCGTTCTGCGCTCCGCTGTCGATCACAAGCAGTGGACGGCCCTGACAGGCGGCGGCCGGATCAGAGTGGCGGGTCCGGTTCTGGCAACGGCGGACACCCGGCTTGGCTATGTGGTGCTTGAGTTCTCCACCGCCCGGCTGGATCAGGAATGGAAGGCGCATGTCGGCCGGATCCTGCTGCTGTCCGGATTTTGCGCGCTGTTTGCATCTGCTGCCGCCCTCATCATGGCCAACCGGATCACCCGGCCGGTCAAGCGTCTGACTGCCTTTGCGGACAGCATCCGCCAGGGCAGCCGGCCTCAGGACGTCCCCGATTGCGGCCGCGACGAAATCGGCCGTCTGGCCTTGGCTTTCGCCGAGGTGCTGACCCATCTCGACCGCAGCAATGCAGACTTGACGGAACTTACTGCCTCGCTTGAGGACAAGGTAAAAGAACGAACCCGCGCGGCTGAGGCAGGGAACAAAGCCAAGTCCGAATTTCTGGCCACCATGAGCCACGAGATCAGAACACCGATGAACGGGGTTCTGGGAATGGCATCTTTGCTGGAGGAAACGGAGTTGGACGAGGACCAGGCGCTTTATGCCCGGACCATATCGGAATCCGGTGAAGCCTTGCTGGAAATCATCAACGAAATACTCGATTTTTCCAAAATCGAGTCCGGCAAGCTGGAACTCAGAAGTCAGCCGCTTGATCTTCGCGACCTGCTTTCGGGCGTTGTCCGGATGCTGGAACCCAAAGCGGCGGAAAGCCGGGTGGCCTTGCGGCTGGAGTATGATCCGGCCTTGCCCGCAGGCATTCTGGGAGACGAGGGGCGCATACGGCAGATCATCGTCAACCTGGTCGGCAACGCCGTGAAATTCACAGAGGAAGGGGCCGTGACAGTCAAAGTCACCGGAACCAGCATGGCCTCTCAAACCCGGCTTAACATCGCTGTCGAAGACACCGGGATCGGTATACCCGAAGACAAGCTGGCCAGCGTCTTCAATGCGTTTTCCCAGGTCAACAGTTCCGCAACCCGGGATTTCGGCGGAACCGGTCTGGGGCTGGGCATCGCCTGCCGCCTGGCACATCTGATGGGCGGCGAAATTGATGTGCGCTCCAAACTTGGGAAAGGTTCCACGTTCACGTTCAGCTGTACATTCTCCACAGTCCGGGATTCTGTTACCGGATAAGGCAGAAACCCGCCGGTAAGCCCTTCCCGGGTGTTCATCACAGCAAGCAATTCGGAAATTCACCGCTGTGAACGCCACGTTTCAGCCTCTTTGGATTTTAAAGCCAGACGATAACGGCTGCGGCGGGTCGATGGCGGGCAAGAACATCTTTGGGCACCTCTCGCAACGGGCCGCGTCAGGTCGCCAGCCCTGCAGCTACTTGCGCAGCAATCAATGAAAGGGAAACATGATTGCCAGATGATCCGATTGTTCAGCGGTCAATCCTTCCATGATCCGAGCGAAGGCACCCTTACCGCGCCACCGTTTCGAGCGTTCACCGTGCTACGCCGCTCCGCCGGGGCGACAGCCCCGCCTCACTGGACGGGCGATACTCCTTCAGCGCATCAGACCAGCGCAAACCGGCGCGGCTCATAAAGATAGTCCTGCTGAGAACATGTCTGTCACCCACGCGCGGCTTGCCATGTTCTTGGGAAAACACCGCCGCAACCGAGCCATCTGCTCATCGGTCAGCCAGAAAAGATTGCTCACCATACCTCCTGAAATTCAGGCGCTTGAAACAGTACACTGAAACGGCGGCAACCGAATCAATGGGTCCAATGCTATCGTGCTGCCGGAAAACCGCATGCCCCTTGGAAACCGTTGCATTGTGATCTCCTTCACAGGAAAGTCCCCGCAACTGAGCTATAGGCCGCAAATTCCCCGGCAGGCTGGCGCACAGGCCGGTGTCCGGGCCGATTGCGCAACCGGGCGTGACAACAAAACAATGATGCGGACAGGCGGCAAAACCGCCCGGAAGGAGTGACTGAAATGCGTTGGAGCAAATCCCTTGCTGTTGCGGGCGGTTTTGCCGCCCTTTCCGCGGTAGCCGCGGCCCAGGAGCCGCTGAAACCCGTGAAACTGCTTCAGACTTCATCGGACTCCCTGCTGCTGGAGCGGCAGTTCTTTGGCCAGGTTGCTGCCAAACAGACGGTTGATCTGGCCTTCCAGGTCGGCGGGCAGATCCTGAAATTCCCGGTCACCGAAGGCGGCGCCGTTGCCCAGGGCGGCTTGATCGCCGAACTGGACCTGGAGCCGTTCGAGCTGCAGCTGGAACAGGCCCAGCTGCGCAAGGAACAGGCCGACCGAACGGTTGTGCGGCTGGAAAAGCTGACCGGCACCGTCAGCCAGGTGTCGATCGACGACGCCGAGACCGAGGCGGGCCTGGCCCGTGTCGCCCTGCGCGACGCCGAATATGCGCTAGGCCATGCGACCCTGAATGCCCCCTTTGATGCGCTGGTCTCCAGCCGCGAGGTCGAACAGTTCACCACCATCAGCGCCGGCACTCCGGTTGTGCGGCTGCACGACATGTCCGAACTGCACATCAAGGTCGACGTCCCCGAGGTGCTGTTCCAACAGGCCGATCAAAGCGATGTGCTGACTATTGTGGCGAACTTCCCCGGTCAGGACACGGACTATCCGCTGGAAATCCTGGAATTCGATGCCGAGGCCAGCAGCGTCGGCCAGACCTACCGTGTGACCTTTCGCCTGACCCCGCCCGAAGACCGCCAGATCCTGCCCGGCGCCTCGGCAACGGTGAATGTGCGTGTCGACACTGGCGATGCGGCGATCCGGGTGCCCGGCACCGCGCTGGTGGCGGCCGCCGATGGCAGCACCGGGGTCATGGTCTTTGCCCCCGCAGGCGCCGAAGACGGCACCGTCACCTGGACCCCGGTAAAGGTCGAGGCAAGCCAGAACGGAGACTTCCGGATTGCGGACGGCCTCGCCGGCGGCGAGGAGATCGTGCTGACCGGCGGCTCCGCGCTGAAAGACGGCCAGCAGGTCAGCCGCTTCACCGGCTTCGGCAACTGAGGGCAAACGCATGGACATCGCACGCGGGTCGATCAACCGGCCGCTTTACACCTGGCTCATCATGCTTGCCGCCCTGCTCGGCGGGATCTGGGGCTTTTTGAACCTGGGCCGCCTGGAAGACCCGGCCTTTACCATCAAATCCGCCGTCATCGCGACCCAGTACCCCGGCGCCAGCAGCGCCCAGGTGGCGCTGGAGGTCTCGGAAGCGCTGGAATCGGCGATCCAGAAAATGGGCGAGGTGAAACTGATCACCTCAGTGAACCGGCCCGGCCATTCGCTGATCGAAGTGGAGATGCAGGACACTTACGACGGCACCGAGCTGCCTGCGATCTGGACCAAACTGCGCGCCGAGGTCCGCGATGCGGCCCGCGCCCTGCCCGATGGCGTCAGCCAGCCATACGTCAATGACGGCTTTGGCGATGTGTTCGGCCTGTTCTACGCGGTCACCGCCGAGGGCTACACCGACGCCGAGAAACACGAGCTGGCAACCTACCTGCGGCGCGAGCTGCTGACGGTGGACGGGGTCGCCGATGTCGAAATCGCCGGCCTGCCGCAAGAAGCGGTGTTTGTCGAGCCGAAGATGGCGGTTGCGGTCAATCAGAACATCCCGATTGACGCCATCAACAGCGCTTTGGCCAATGCCAACTCGGTCCGCCCGGCCGGCAGTCTTGAGGCCGGTCCCGCGGACACCCGGCTCAGCGCCCCGGAAGGCTCGGACTCGGTCACGGAAATTGCGGGCCTCACCATCGGCTCGCAGGGCGAAGTGGTCAATGTCATCGACATGGCCGACGTCCACCGCGGCCGCATCAGCGACCCGGACCTGCTGATCCGCTTTGACGGGGTTGAGGCCTTTACCCTGGGCATTGCCGGGCTGGCCACCGAAAACATCGTCGAAGTGGGCCAGAACGTGGATGCCAAACTGGCGGCACTGGACAGCCGGATCCCCTTTGGCGTGGACCTGAAACCGATCTATCAGCAGCATGTGGTGGTCGAGCAGGCCTCCAACGACTTCCTTGTGAACCTGGCGATGTCGGTCAGCATTGTTGTGGTGGTTCTGGCCCTGTTCATGGGCTGGCGCGCCGCCGTGGTGGTGGGCTCCACGCTGCTGCTGACCGTGGTCGGCACGCTGTTTTTCATGAACCTGTTCTCGATCGAGATGGAGCGGATTTCACTTGGCGCGCTGATCATCGCCATGGGGATGCTGGTGGATAACGCCATCGTTGTCGCCGAGGGGATGCAAATCTCCATGCTGCGCGGGAAAAACTCCCGCGAGGCCGCGCATGACGCTGCCTCGAAAACCCAGATCCCGCTGCTGGGCGCCACGGTGATCGGCATCATGGCCTTTGCCGGCATCGGCCTCAGCCCCGATTCTTCGGGCGAATTCCTGTTCTCGCTGTTTGCGGTCATCGCGATTTCGCTGCTGCTCAGCTGGCTGCTGGCGCTGACCGCAACACCGCTGCTGGGCCACTATTTCTTCAAACAGGGCACAGAAGACAGCAAAGACGCCTACAGCGGCCTCCTGTTCCGCACCTATGGCAAGATCCTGGCGGCGGCGCTGAAACTGCGCTGGCTGGTGGTGGCCGGGCTGGCGGGCATCACCGTTGTCTGCTTCATCGGTTTCGGCCAGGTGAAACAGCAGTTCTTCCCGGACTCCAACACGCCGCTGTTCTTTGTCCACTACAAGCTGCCGCAGGGCACCTCGATCCAGGCAACGTCCAAGCACCTGAAGGTGTTCGAGGACTGGCTCGCCGAACGCGATGACGTGGTCTCGGTTGCCTCCTTCACCGGCCAGGGCGCCACCCGCTTCATGCTGACCTATTCAGCCGAAAAGCCGAACCCCAGCTACGGCCATCTGATCATCCGCACCGAAACCCTTGATGCGATCCCGCCGCTGCAGGCCGATCTTGAAGCCTTCGGCCAGGCACAGTTCCCCGAGGGCGAATTCCGCACCAAACGGCTGGTCTTCGGCCCCGGCGGCGGCGACCCGATCCAGGTGCGCTTCTCCGGCCCCGACCCGCGCATCCTGCGTGATCTGGGAGAGGAGGCGAAACAGCGGCTTGAGGCGGCCTCCGCCGATATCCTGACCCCGCGCCACAACTGGCGCGAACAGGAGCCGGTGCTGAAGCCGGTCTATGCCACCGACCGGGCGCAAACCGCCGGCGTCACCCGCGAAAACATCGCCGATGCGCTGCAGTTTTCCACCGACGGGCTGCAGATGGGAGTGTTCCGCGAACGCGACCGGCTGATCCCCATCGTCGTCCGCCGCGCGCCGCAGGAGCCCTACAACATCTATGATCAGGTGGTGTTCTCTTCGTCGGCCGGCAAGTTTGTGCCGCTGGAGCAGATGATCGACGGCGTTGATGTGGTGATTGAAAACACTCTGGTGCACCGCCGCGACCGGCTGCCGACCCTGACCGTCGGCGCCGATATCCCGCCGGATCTGACCGCCGCCACCGTCTTTGCCGAGGTGCAGGAGACCATCGAAGCGATGGACATTCCGCCGGGTTACCTGATGGAATGGGGCGGCGAGCACGAAAGCTCGGGCGATGCGAATGAGTCCTTGGGCAAGCAGCTGCCGGTGACGCTGCTGATCATGGTGCTGATCTCGGTGCTGCTGTTCAATGCGGTCCGCCAGCCGGTGATCATCTGGCTCCTGGTGCCGATGTCGGTGAACGGCGTGGTGATCGGGCTTCTGGGCACCGGCTTCCCCTTCACCTTCACTGCGCTTCTGGGGCTGCTCAGCCTGTCGGGGATGCTGATCAAGAACGGCATTGTCCTGGTCGAGGAAATCGACCTGGTGCGCGAAACCGGCCTGCCCCTGCGCGACGCCATCGTCGAGGCATCGGTGTCGCGTCTGCGCCCGGTGATGCTGGCCGCGGTCACAACGATCCTTGGCATGGCGCCCTTGCTGACCGACGCCTTCTTTGTGTCGATGGCGATCACCATCATGGGCGGCCTGGCTTTTGCCACCGTGCTCACCCTGGTGGCCGCGCCGGTGTTCTACCTGATCTTCTTCCGGCGGGTGGAAAAACAGGAAATGGCGGGGGTTTGACCCTCCGCCATCTGCAAATCCGGGCAAGTGTCAGGCCTGCCGCCTGATCCTGCAGGGCCGCTTGCCATAAGCGGCCCGCCCTACCCTGCCAGATCCTCCAGCGCACCAGGGATCAGCTCTTCCCAGAATTCCGCCATCTCACCGGCCAGCAGCGCCGCAGCCCAGCCCCGGTTGCGGAATTCCTCGCGGTCGATCTCTGTTTCCAGGCGGCTCAGGAACAGCCGCTTGTCCGCGTCTCTCTGCGTCGGCGAGCGCCCGGCGGCCAGATCCCGGATCCGCTCCAGCCGTTGCGCCCGCAATGACCGCTCCCGCGCCTTGGCTGCATCCTCAGCCGCCTCAAGCCTGGCCGCCTCGGCTTCCGCCGCACGGCGCGCCTCAGCCGCCGCCAGAACCTCGGGCGGCAGCTCTTTTACGGTCTCCGCGGGCGTATCCTTGTAGTCATCCCGCAGCGCCGCACTCAGATAGCGCACCGGGCTGTCCACGCCCTTCTTGCCCTTCAGATAGCCGACCTTCTCGGCGACATAATCCTCGCCATGCTCGGCAATCCACTGCCGCGCCAGCCGGTCGCTGACGCCCAGGCCGATCAGCTGGCTGTAAACAGCCCCCTGCCGCACCCCTGCCCCGTCATCAATGTCCAGCATCGCCAGCTGCGGGTTTTCCTTGATCAGAAACCGCACCTCGGCCACCTGCCGCCCCATCTTCTTGAACTCCGGCGTCAGCAGAATGTTCGAGGTCTTGTTCACCTCTGCCACCGCCGGTTTGATGATCTTCGCGTTCAGGTGCTTGAAACTCTCGTAATAGGTGCTGCCCTCCACCCCCATCAGGCGGCGGAACAGCGCAATATCCCACCAGCCGGTCGACCCCGTGCGCACAAAGCGGTAGCAGTTTTCATAGAGCGCCAGCGCATGACCGCTGGTGAACCGCCGCTGGATGTTCAGATTGATCAGGGCAAAGACCTTGGGGTCATGCAGCTTCTCCGCCAGCGCCGGGCTATAGGCATATTCGCACACGCCCCCCGCCAGCTTGGCATAAGACAACAGCGAGCTGACGCCCCATTCCTGCCGCCCCTGCTCATCCAGCATATCCCATTCCGCCACCGTCTCCGCCAGCGAGCGCAGCGACTGTTTCAGCGTCTCCATGTCGTTGGAGTTATACCCCACCATCATGCACAGCGTCTGCGCATCGATCTGATGCTTGGGTTTTGAGATCAGCGTGTCATATGCATTCAGCAGCAGCACATTCGACAGCTTGCGCTGCAGCAGCGTCAGCTTGCCGGACACATGAATGGCCGCCACATTCTTCTTCACCGACCCCCGGCGCAAGGGGCCTGTCAGCTTGTTGTGCGGGATGTCTTTGGCGTCCATCGCCCTGCCCTCCTGCCCCTTTTCCGGTCTTTGCGACTCTGCGGGACCTGCCTAGGCGGTACTATGACGTAAAAGGAACCCGCGCTCAATCCTGCTTTGGGCACCCGTTTACGGGAAAGCCCCGTCCCGCAAACGGGTACCTTTACCCGTTCTCTCCGGTTTCAGGTGCCATTCAGCGCTGGTTTCCACCGTTTTCCGGCTAGTATGGGACCTGAAACCGCCTGATTTACGGCCTGCGAGTCGCGGGTGCCTGTCTTCCTGCGAATCGGGGCCCTTGGTCCCGCAGACGGGTACCAATGCTCCTGCAAACGGGTTCCTTTCATACCGGAAGCAGGTCCGCAAACATACCTAACCATCTGATAAATAATTACTTACTAGGCTTAAAGATTCTAAACTGAATCAAAGATTCACAACATTTCAACCTGTTTGTGCCATAGTGATTATCGGGGAACAAAGACATATACAGCGGGGAAGCCGGACGGCCGCGCCAAACAGATGCGTTGCCAGATAATGATTCACTCTCTCCCCAGGATGTGCGACAAAACCAAGGATAACACGCCAAACAGGCGATTTACCCGAGGCACATGTCACATGGCAAAGAAACCTGACACCCCCCTGCCGCCCTATTTCAACCTCGATCCCGAGGCCGCAGCGGCCAAGCTCGGCGAGCTTGTCGATACCGCCAGATTCGCCAAGGCTGCAGCTTTTGCAGGCCGCGGACGCGACGACTTGGCAAAGCGAGGCTACGCCCCCGATGGGCGCAAACGCCTGCGCAGCTTCTCCACATGGGAGGTCTGCCGTTACCTGATCCCCGTCGCCCCCGCTCACCTGCGCCGGGTGCTGAACAAGAACCCGGATCTGCCTCAGGGCGAAGGCGCCAGCGGCTCGCGCTGGTTCACATTGGAAGACGTGCTGAAGCTGCGCGACCATTTCGCCGAAGAGGGCATCAGCACCAAGGAATACCGCCCCTACCGCCCAGAAGGATTGCCCGCCAAGGTCGTGGCCGTGGCCAACTTCAAGGGCGGCGTCGGCAAGACCTCCACCGCGGCCCATCTCGCTATGTCGGCGGCGCTTGATGGCTACAAGGTGCTGGTGGTCGACCTCGACAGCCAGGGCTCGATGACCTCAATCATGGGCGGCCAGGTGGCCGACGAATGGCAAACCGTCTTCCCCCTCCTCGCCCGCGACTACGCCGAAGCGGTGGAAGCCGAAAACAAGGTTCGTGCCGCCTCTGGATTAGACCCTGTTCCGCTGGATGAGACTCTCACCGAAGCGCGGGAGGTTTCGCTGCGAAACGTGGTCCAGAAAACCCACTGGCCCAACATCGACCTCATTGGCGCCCAGCTGAACCTCTACTGGGCGGAATTTCAGATCCCGGTCTGGCGCATGGGTCTGCGCAACTGGGCGCTGTGGGATGCGCTGACCAACGCGCTGGATCAGGGCGGCGCGCTGGATGATTACGATATCATCCTTCTGGATACCCCCCCTGCCCTCGGCTACCTGACAATCAATGCGCTGGCCGCCGCCGACATCCTGATGGTGCCCCTTGGTGCCTCGTTTCTGGAGTTCGACTCGACGGGCCGCTTCTTCGACATGCTCTATTCCACCTTCGCCTCGATCGAAGATGGCGAAAACGCCGGCCGCCGCCGCGCCGGGCTGCCAGAGATGAAATTCGAATGGGACGTGGTCCGCGCCCTGATCACCCGCTTTGACGCCAGCCAGCAGACCGACCTGGCCAATGTGATCCAGGCCTATTTCGGCGATATGATGAACGCCTACCGGCAGGATTACACCGCCATGGTCGGCCAGGCCGGCGAAAGCGTTTCCGGCATCTACGAGGCGGATTACCGCAACTTCAACCGCGACACCTATGTGCGCGGCCGCGAGGTGTTCGACCGCACCTATGCGGAATTCAAGGAACTGCTGATCGGCAGCTGGTGGCGCGATCAGCAGATGCAGCAGGCAGAAACCGCAGCAGAGGAGAGCGAAGATGGCCAGACGCAGACAGCTTGAGACCCCCTCGCCCGAGGCATTGAAAGAGATCGAAGCAGGCATTGACCGCGATCTGTCGCGCGGCCCCGGCCTGCGGCCGCCGATTGCCGATGTGGTGGCCGATGCCGCCCGCCATGCCGACCCGCTGCCCCAGGCCGACCGCGAAGCCATCGCCCGCGACAAGGCGGACGCAGAACGTCTGCGCGATGCGGAGGGCAAGGGGTTGGTGGCGGTGGAAATCCCGCTGGAACAGATCACCGCGGATGCCCTGAACCGCGACCGGATCGTGCTGGACGAGGAAGAGATGCAGGAGCTGATGACCTCGATCTCGGTCAATGGCTTGCGGCTGCCGATCGAGGTGTTCGAGCCGCTCAATCCCGAGGACGCGGGCAAGTATGCGCTGGTCTCCGGCTACCGCCGCCTGACGGCCCTGCGCCGTCTGAACGGGCTGAGCGGCGGCGAACGGTTCCAGACCATCCCGGCCTTCATCCGCGAACCCGGCAGCCTTGCAAATGCGCTGGTCTCGATGATCGAGGAAAACGAAATCCGCTCGGGCCTCAGCCAGTACGAACGGGGCAGGGCGGCGGCCTCGGCGGTGCATGACGGGGTGTTCCCGACGGTGGACGAAGCGGTTGCGGTGCTGTTCCAGAACGCCTCCAAGGCCAAACGCTCCAAGATCCGCTCCTTTGCCCTGATCCACGAGGAACTGGGCGATATGCTGTCCCATGCCACCGGCCTCAATGAACGCCAGTGCCTGCGCCTGGCCGCCGCATTGCGGAGCGGCGGGGCTGAACAGCTCCGCACCGCGTTGGAGCAGGCAGGGGGGCGCTCGGCGGCGGAAGAGTGGGAGGCCATGCTGCCGGTGGTGGAGGGCGCCGAAGGCGCTCCGCAGGATCCCAGCCGGGGGGGGCGTCCCAAGACCGCGCAAAAGGTGGAGCGGTCCCGCAAGACACGCGTCGCCAGCGGCATTACAATCGAACGCGAATACGGGCCCGGCGGTTATGCCATCCGGTTCTCCGGCGGCGAGGTGACGGCTGAGCTGGTTGATGCGGTCATGGACAATGTGCGCCACCTGCTGGAGCACGGCGGATAGGGCAGGGCGCAGTTCCCGGTTTCGCTGCGAAACCCCGGCCCAGGCAGGCCGGGGTTTTTCATTTCCGTTATGTCTTTTACGAAGCCGGCAGTACGGCAACTCGGCAGGTTTCGCTGCGAAACCTATGCCGGATCAGCCGGCCAGCCGTTTGGCCCATAACAGCGGTTTTTCAAAATTATACATCACCAGTTGCCCGTCCCCGGTCAGCTCCATGCGGTTGACCAGGCCGACCTGCTGCAGGAAGTCCCGTTCGGCGATCATCGCCGTTTCGTCGCACAGCCCGCCGCCGATCTCAAACGGCGAAAACATGATGTTCCGGAGGTCCGGCCCGAAGGTTGTGGTGAAGCTCCTGCAGGGGCTGGAGCCGTAAAGCGTGCCGCCGTCGAAATCAAACCGCAGCTCTTCGAACTGCGTCAGATCGACGTCCTGGACCTTCTGAACGATCCAAGCGCCGTCAAAACTTTCCGCCGAGGTTGAAGCCATTGAAATCTCTCCGCTGTTTCCGGTCACGGTGTCAGAGGCAAATGAGTATACCGCCAGCCCGCCGCCGCACAGGCCTGCGAAGACTGCAAGTGTCATGGCCCGGGCAGGGCGTAAACCCGTCATTCGGCCGAAGCGGCTGGCTGGAAAGTCATCAGCGTCTCACCTTGATGGATATACGGATTGAGTGTGCGCAGCCTGAGGCAATTGACAAGAAAAAAATCTTGCTGGAATCCGGGTTCCATGCGACGCTCGAAGGGAGCGCTAGCTAACATACTAGTTTTAAACAGTTATTTAACTCAGGAGCTGCCCATGCCTCTTGATGGATCTGCCGCAAAAGAGATCAAGCAACAGATGGCGATAGCGAAGAAGCGCGCGCTGTCCTTCGGTTTGTGCTTTGGCAAGAAAATCGAAAACTCGATTTTTCTCACCCATAAGACCAAGGCTGCCAAGGTTCTGGGCAAGCAGGCCAAGTCCGACGGCGAGACGCCGCAGTTCACCTTTGGGACGCTGAAGCTGGACGGCAAGGAACTGTCGCTGACAGTCGAGGGCAAGATCGTGCCGGGCATGGCGCGCAAGGCCAAGAAGATGTTCATGGTGGTGGGGCTGAAATACAAAATCCTCATCCTGGACCCCGGCGGAAATGTCGTCGAGTCAGAGGAAGATGACGACGAGGAGGCCGCCGGTGACGCGCCGCAGGCGGCCCCTGCGGCCAGCGGCGATACCGTCACCGAGGATCCCGCCGAAGCGCCGGCAGCGCCCTCGGCGGAACCGGATCCGGCAGAGGCCAAATGGAAAACCACCTCCGCCAAGGTTGAGGCCAATCTGGCCAAACTCCGGGATATTGCCGGCATCGACCTGTCCAAGGCTGACGCGTTGTGGACGGCGATTCAGGCCAAGGCAGAGGGCAGCGGTTTTGCGGCGGCGCTTGAGCATGTGTCCAAACTGTCTGCCGAGATGAAGACCGCGGCCCAAGAGGCAGCGGCCCGGGCCAAGCGGCAGACCCTGCTGGAAGGCAAATGGCAGCAGGCGGCGGGCAAACTGGAGCCGCTGATCACCGAGGTTCTGGCGCTCAACACACCGCAGTCGGCAAAAATCGAAAACGTCTGGACGCAGATCAAGGCCCGCGTAGCCGCCACGCCGCCGGACTATGAAGGCGCGCTCAAGGCGGTCGGACCATTGGCCCAAGCCATTTCCAAGGCCCGCCAGGCGGCGGCCGAAACTGCCGAAGACGACGCGGCCCCGGCGGGTGCCGAAGCGGCATCGGCAGGGGAGGGGGATACCGTCACCACCGCCAAGCCCGACGCCCCGGCCAAGGCGCCGGAACAGGCCGCGCCGCCTTCGGATGACGCTGGCGGCGATACGGCCGACGCTGATCTGGCCGACCAGATCGCCCGGATCGAGGCGGCGCTGAAGGCGCTGCGCGACGGGCCGGTCAAGACCTATAACACCATGGTGCCCGAGGCCGTCAGCCAGACCCCGGACAAATGGAAAGCCGCGCTCGACAAGGTCGAAGCACTGGCCGCGCAGGCCAAGGCAAAACCCGAAGACGCCAATGGCGCCAAGCTGGAGGCCGGGGAAAAAGCCCTGGATGCCTTGGAAAAAGCGGTTGCGGCCGACACCGGCGCCAAGACCGCTTTCCAAAAAGCGCTGGAGATTTTCGATCTGCGGCTGGTGCCCTTGACCAGCCATCCCAAGGCCGCGGCGCCGGAGATTGCGCCGGAAATCACCCGGATCAACGGGCTGCGTACTGCCGCTGTTGACAAGGCCAAGGCCCATGACCTGAAAACCGCCACGGATGACCTGGCCGCGGCGGAGGCTGAAATTGCCAAGGCCGAGGTTCTGGCCGATGACTTGGCGCATTTCATGGCGCTTGACCCGGACCGCAAGGCGCTGGCCGATGCGGCCCGCGGTGTCTCGGTCGGCGATCCGGCGATTGATGACGCGGCGCGCGAGATGGAGCGTCTGTATGATGCGGCGCAGGTGGACAAGGGGGCGAAGAAGTTCAAGGACGGCATCAAAAAGCTTGACGAGGTTGCGACGGTTCATGCCAGCACCGCCAAAGTACGGGCGCAGCGGACAACCTATGAAACCCAGCGCCCGAATGCCAAGAGCTGGGTCGACAGCTGGGCCGGTCTGGCTGCCGCAATCAAAAACCTTCTGAAGGACAAGCTGGACGAGGCGAACGGCTATTACACCGATTCAGATGTGGCCACGACCAAGGACTACGGCGAGTCCCTGAAGAAGCTGGGCAAGTTCTGGAGCGTGCGGCCCTTCATCGAAAAAGAAATCCCGGTGGTTCAGCAGTATGCCCCCAAGCTGACGGCGTTCAAGGCCAAGCTGAAGGACTTCAAGGACCACGACGGCGCTTCGGGCATTCAGGTGATCATCCTGAAAATGGAGGCGGATCTTGCTTCGGCCACGTCTGAAGCTGTTCTGCATAAATACTCAACCGCGCTGACCCTTCTGGATGCCACCCTGGGCGATTGGCCCGCGGCGACGGTGCAGGCGGATGCCTGCAAGGCCTATAAGGACAAACGGCTGGCGGTTCAGGGCAAGATCGACCCGCTGAAGAATGTGGCCCAGGCGGCGCCGATGCTGGAGGATGCCAAGGCGCTGATGGCCGAGGCGGCGGCGGCGGCGCTGAAGCTGGATTTCACCACCGCCAACACTTGTGTGGCCGACGCAGAGAAACGGGTGGACAGCGCCAAAGCGGCGGCTGAGGCCTCGGTTGAGCTGGACGGGATGACCGATACCGCTGCGCTTGATGATCTGAAAAAGAAATGGGACCCGGCGTTCAAGGTTTTCACCGATATCCGCGACAAGGTTGTTGCGGCCGATACCGGCAATGATTTCACCGCGCTGATCGCCAAGGCGCAACTGCCTGCGGCGGAAGCGGAAAAAGCCAAGACCGCCAAGAAATACGACGATGCCAGGGCGCATCTGGACAGCGCCATTTCGAACCTGAAGATGGCCATGGTGCTGGTTCATCAGCATCGCGCCTATGGCGAACTGAAAACCTCGCTGGCGGCACAGGCCGCAGCCCTGGCGCCGCTGAATGATGCCAGCTGCCTGCAACCGCATCTTGATGACATCACCCGGCTGACCGGGGAGGCGGATGATCTGATCAAGCCGGAGGGCTATGATTACAAGGGGGCGGAGGCCAAAATAGCTGCGGCGCGCAAGATGGCGGAGCAGGCCCGCGCCGATGGCGAGCTGTACAAGGCCATCAAGGCGGACCGGGCCAAGGCCACCGCGGTGATCGGCAAAATCACCACCGAAGGCGGCGCGGTTGAGACCCAGCTGGCCCACCGCAAGACCGAGATCCAGGACTTGCTGGATGAAAGCACCACCAAGCAGACCGCGCGGGATTTCCAAGGGGCCGCGGACAAGGCCAAGGCTGCCGCGGGCTGGGAAAAAGCCACGGATGAGGACCTGAAGACGCTGAAGACGGTGCTGGGCTGGGAAAACCAGTTTTTCGTTGTGCCCCGTGCGGCGCTGATCGGGCCGGGCAACGAAGCCGGCGTGCATCAGATCGCACGCGCGGATGCGGATTATGCCAAATACGAGGCGGCAAAGGCGGCGCATACCTATACGGCTGCCAAGGCGATGTTCGAGAAAGCCTATCAGAAAATCACGGCGTGCCAGCGGCTGATTGCGGCGGCGGCGCCGTACAATCAGGCTGTCACTGACGCGCAGGCGGCGGTGGATGCGCTGGCGCCGGAAAGCAACGATGCCACCAAGGACCGGATCAAGGCGCTGACGGACCGGCTGACCGCGGCCAAGCTGGATACCGCCAGGACCGATCTGGGCGAGAACGATTATTCCCAGGCGATCAAGCTGCTGAAACAGATCACCGCAGACGCCAAGGCACTGCTGACCTCGATCCAGGGCTCGTCCGCCTATGAACCCGCGCGGGCCGCGGCCGAGGCCAAGCTGGCCGAGGCGAAAGCCCATAAGCAGGCCGATGCGATCGCGGCGCAGCTGACCCGGCTGACCGCGAAATACGATAATCTGGTCAAGCTGGCGCCAAGCGATTACGCAACTGCCAAGACCATGGCCGAAGAGGTGACGGCCTCGGCTGAGGAGGCGATCAGCTCGGCCAATACGCATGGTATTCTTGAGGCGGTGAACTCGGCCATTGGCGGCGATGAGGACAGCGCCCCCTGGTGGCCGCAGGTGCAGGCGGCGAAACTGTCGATCAAGGTGGTCGGCAGCCGTGAAAACGCCGCCGTGGCCAAGCCGCATCTGGATACCGCAAATGCCGAAATTGAAAACTGCGGCAAGGACGGGCTGGACGCCAAGACCGCCAAGGGCCATTTGCTGGCCGCACTGGAAGCCTGCAACACGGCGGATGAGGTGATCTCGCAATATGCGTTCATCGAGCAGGAAATCACCCGTGCCCGCGCCGCGCTGGGACCGGTTACAAGTCACGGTGAAGCGGCTTATGTGAAGGATGAGACCGACGCGGTTGAAAAACTGCTGGCTGATGCTGAAACCGCGGCCAAGGGCGGGCAGAACTACGCCAAGGTCAGTGCGGACATCGAGGCGGCCATCGCCCAGACCAAAGCCGCGCTGGAGATGGCGGAACAGCACAAAGCGTACAAGGAGCTGCGCGCCAAACCGGAGGTGGAGCCGCGGCTGGCCGTGCTGGAAGGGCACGAGCACCGCTATGCGATCAAGCCCAGCATCGACACCATGCGCAAGAAACTGGCGGATGCCGCCGCAGCGGTGGCCGGCAAGACACCGGGCGAGGCCATCAAGCTGCTGGAAGAGGCGCGCGCCATCGGCACCAGCGCCTTTGTGATGGCTGAAATGCGGGCCAACACGCCGCCCAAGGAAGAGGATATCAAGGAAATCCTGTCGCGCCCCAATGGCACCGACGAGCTGGACGCGATGATCGACAACCTGGAGCCCGAGGCGCAACGGGCTGTGGTCAAAGTGGCCTTCAAGGCGCGTTTTGGCTGCGATATCAAGAACTTCAACAATGAGAATCTGGCGCCTGCGTCGGAAATTGCGGATGCCAATCTGAAGGGGCCGAATATTGTCGCCTTCTACAAGGCGATGCAGGACCTGCCGTTGGATCACACGCTGAACAACGACTCGCTGCAGAAGTTCGCGGTCAATGAGGCGGCCAAGGGCGGCTCAATGTATCAGGGCAATGAGAAGCGGATTGTGATGCACGAAGGCGACGCGGGTGTGTCGCCCAATTATGCCTTTGGCAGTGACGATGCGGTGGGCAGCCTGGATGATGCGGCCACCCCGGAAGAACGCGCCGAGCTGGAAAAATGCAAACCCGCAAATGAGGAACCCGTCACCTTCTTCAACTGGAACACCCTGCATGAGGTCGGTCATGCGGTCGACGACAAGCAAAGCTTCATGAAAAGCAACGGCGGCAAGAAGGAATACGGCGGCTGGACCGAACACGGCATGGATATCGCTGCCATTGCTGAGAAAATTGCCACCAAGTTCAGCTATGACAAGGCTTATGCGACCGAATATATGGCGCATAACAAAGGCGCGCATGTGCCGGAAAAGCCGGCCGGTGAGACCTGCACGGATGAGGAATGGGAAAGCCGCCGCATCAAGATGCAGGCGCATATCGACATGGCGTCCGAACCGGCCCAGCCCTGGTCCAGCATGGCGATTGCCAAGAAGATCGAAATCGGCGGTGTCGTGTATCAGGAAAGCTACCCGAACACCTGGAATTCCTATCTGCTGGGCGAGCGGGCCAAGGGGATCACCGGCTATCAGTTCCGTGCGCCGGGGGAATGGTTCTCGGAACTTTATGCCGCCTATCATTCCGGCAAGCTGAAGCCGAACCATCCGGCAGTTGGCTGGCTGGCCAAACTTTGACCCATTGAAAGGCAGTTGACCGATGTCGCTTTTTCACCCCGTCAATCTGGTGTGCCCGCAATGCGAGGCCCCGGTGACCATGATGGCCGTGGGCAGTGTGAACGCCGACCGCCGCCCCGATCTGCGGGATGATATTCTGGAGGACCGGTTTCAGGACGTGACCTGCGATGCCTGCGGCGAAAGCTTCCGGCTGCAGCCGCAGTTCAACTATCTGGATGCCGGGCGCGGCCAGTGGATTGCGGCAATGCCTGCCAGCCGCCTGCGGGATCATCTGGAAATTGAGGACGAGGCCGGGGCGCTGTTTGACACCAGCTATGGCGCAAATGCCCCGGCGGCGGCGCGGGATGTTGGCAACGGGCTGGCGGTGCGTCTGACATTCGGCTGGCCTGCGGTGCGGGAAAAGCTGCTGATCAAGCAGCTGGGGCTGGACGACGTGATTGTCGAAATGATGAAGCTGCACATCCTGCGCAGTGTTGAATCGGTGCCGATGGCCGAGGGCATAGAGCTGCGCCTGGTGAATACCGACGAAGACAGCGAGGGTTATGTCTTTGCCTGGCTGGAGACCGCATCGGAGAAATACATCGAATACATGACCGTGCCGGCGGAGCTGTACAGGGTGATCGAGGGCAATCCGGAGGGCTGGGACGCCATCCGCAAACGGCTTGATAACGGGCATTTCGTGGATATGCAGAAGCTGTACATGGGGGAAGGGCGCGCGGCGGAATAGCCTGGCTGCGCACAGCCAAGGCTGCAGCTGGCGCGGACTGGTTGTGACGCTTTTTCAGAAAGCCTGAGCGCAAGGCGGGCCGCTGGGATGCAGCCCGCCGTTCAGCGGTTCGGCGCGGGGTCAGCCGCGGGCGACGTTGATCACCTGCATCTGGGTGTATTCCGCCAGGCCTTCGACCGATTGCTCAACCCCAAGGCCGGAACCTTTGAAGCCTGCCATCGGGATATGCGGGCCGATGTTCAGCTGCTGGTTCACCCAGATGGTGCCGGATTCAATGCGGCCGGCGACGTCAACCGCCTTGGCCGTATCACCTGAATGCACTGACCCGCCCAGCCCGTAGTCCGAGGCATTGGCGCGGGCGATCACATCATCGATGGCGTCAAAGCGGATCACTGGCAGGATCGGGCCGAATTGCTCCTCGTCGACGATTTTCTGGCCGTCAGTCACATCGCGCACGATGGTGGGATGCACAAAGTAACCGGGGCCGTCTTTGACCGTGCCGCCGGCAATGATCCGGCCGCTGGCGCGGGCGTCGTCCAGATAGGTCTTGACCTTGTCGAACTGGGCCTTGTTCTGGATCGGGCCGATTGTTGTCCCCTGTTTCATGCCGTCATCGACCACCGCCTGTTCGGCCAGGGAGGCCAGCTCGGCGCACATGTCCTCGTATATATCGCTGTGCACATAGGCGCGTTTCACCGCCAGGCAGACCTGACCGGCATTGAGGAAGGCGCCGCCATAGATCTTTTCCGCAGCAGCCTTCACATCCACGTCCGGCAGCACGATGGCGGGGTCGTTGCCGCCCATCTCCAGCGTCACCCGTTTCATGGTGGCGGCAGCGCCGGCCATGATCCGCTTGCCGGTTTCCGACGATCCGGTAAAGCCGATCTTGGCCACATCCGGATGCGCCGTCAGCCGGGGGCCAAGGTCGTTGGCATCCGTGATGATATTGACCAGCCCGGGCGGCAGGATGCGGGCGCAGATCTCGCCCAGCTTCAGCGCTGTGACCGGGGTAGAGGGAGCCGGTTTCAGCACAATGGCGTTGCCGGCCATCAGCGCCGGGCCGATTTTCCAGCAGCACAAAAGCAGCGGGAAATTCCAGGCAATGATGCCGGCCACGACGCCCAGCGGTTTGTGCCGCGTCTCAATCCGGAATTCGGCGTCGTCCTGGATGATGCGGTCGGGCAGTTCCAGCGTGGCGGTATGGGCCAGATAACCCTGCGACCAGGCAACCTCGCCCTGCGCTTCGGGCAGCGGTTTGCCCTGTTCCAGGGTGATCAGCCGGGCCAGTTCATCACCTTCTTCGCCGATTGCGGCGGCCAGCGCTTCGATCCGGGCGCGGCGTTCGGCCATCGGGGTTTCGCCCCAGGCCTGCTGGGCGGCCTTGGCGGCGGTCACGGCCTGGTTCAGCTGCGCCTCCGAGGCATGCGGCACGCGGGCAAAGACCGTCTCGGTTGCCGGGTTGATCACGTCGATCATCTGTTCCGACGAAACCTGTTCGCCGTTGATGAGCATTGCGTAGTCCATTGGTGTTCTCCCTGTTTTTATCTGTCAGCGGTTGGGGTGTGAAAAAGAGGGGCAGGGCCTGGCGGCAGGCCGATGCGTTCGCGGCCAGTAAAGGCCGGGATTTGCAGAAATGCTCTGACCCCGCAGCCCATGCGGGCGCGGGCCAGCAGGCCGGTGAAATGCGCGGCGGCGAGGCTGGCGCCGCGCACTGGCATTTCAGGGCCGCCGGGGCAGGCGCCGAATTGCGCGCCGAGCAAGTTCAGAAGCGACCACTGGCCGGGGGCGCAGCGGGCGTCGCCCTGGACTGAATAGACACCGTTGCAAGCTGCCGGGTAAACCGGCGCGCCGCGGGCGGGGGCGGAGGCGACCAGCAGCTTGCCGGCCTGCAGCACTGCGGCGACGGCATCCGTTAGCAGCGGGTTGGCGTCAGTGTGGCCAAAGGAGCAATGGATGATTGCGGCTTCAGACTCCGCGGCGCGGTGCAGGGCCTTGGCCACGGTGGCGAGGGACGTGGCGAGGCGGCCGGGAAAGATGGTGAGGTTGAGCAGCCGCGCCTTTGGCGCATTGGTGCGGATGGCGGCGGCCATATGGCTGGCGTGTAGCGCTGCGGGGCTGTCGGCGGCGCGGGGATGCGGTTTGCAGATGTCGGTGCGGCACGCGAGGCCGGGGGTGTCTGCCGCCAGCGGGCCGTCGATCAGGGCTATCAGCGGGGCAGGGGTCATGGGGTGGCCTCGTCCAGGGTGATTTCCATGTCGAAATGCCCGGCCGCCGCGGCACCGCTGTGGGCCGTGATGATGCGGGTTGTGCGGGGGAAGGTCTTGTCGATATGAGTCAGAATCCGGGCGGCGGTGGCTGGATCGACCTCGGACAGGGCCTCGTCCAGGATCAGGATATCGAAGGGGCTAAGCAGCGCGCGCAGCAGGCAAAGGCGCTGGCGTTCGCCGCCGGACAGCGTCAGGCCGCTTTCGCCCAGCAGGGTGTCGAGGCCATCGGCGCTGCGGAACCGTTCGGCCAGGCCGAACAGATCCAGCAGTTGCCAGACACGCGCTTCACTGCCGGGGCTGGCCCAGAAGGCGCGGGATTGAAACAGGTTATCGCGAAGGCTGGCCCGGAGGGTGAATGGCCGCTGGCCTGCATAGGCCACCGCCTCCGGTAGCCCGGCGCCGCCGAGTTGGCTCAGGTCCGCACCGCCCAGGGTGACACGCCCGGACAGCGGTTGCGCCCGCCCGCAGAGCACCGCGATCAGCGAGGTTTTTCCGGCGCCGCTGGCCCCATTGAGGGCCAGTTTGGTGCCTTGGGGGATGGTGAGGGTCAGCGGGCCAAGCGGGGCCGCCTGGCCGCGGGCGACGGTCACGCTGTCCAGTTGCAGGGCATAGCCGGAGGGGGCAAAGCGGGCAGCGGGCCGGATTGCGGGCTGCATCACCGTATCCAGCCGCGCCACCGCAACCTTGACCCGCGCTTGTGCGTGCCACAGGCCCAGCAGCGACTGCATCGGCCCGGTCATGAAACCCATATAGGCGATGAAAGCGATCAGGGATCCCAGCGGCCAGTCGCCGCGGATCACCATCAGCCCGCCAGCCAGAAAGATCGCGGAGCGGGTCAGCGCTGACAACAGCACCGGCACCGCGCGGGTGAACTCGCCCCACAGGTTCTGGGCGATAAGGCGGCGGTTCAGCCCGGCATGGTCGCGCAGACTGCGCCGTTCTGCCCAGAGAGTGCCGCGGGCGGCTTGCAGCGCGGGCAGGCCGAACAGGGTTTCCGACAGCCCTGCGCTATAACGCCCCTGCATCTCGCGCACCGCGGCGGCGTGGCGTTCGGTGCGCGGCCGCGCCCAGATCAGGAACAGGAGTTCAGCCGGGGCCAGCAGCGCAGTCAGCAGGCCCAGCCGCCAGTCCAGCACCATCAGCATTGCCGAGCCGCCAATCAGCCGGATCAGCGCCGATGAGCCGCCCAGCACCGCGTTGAAGGCGAATTTCTGCACTTCTGCGGCGTCGCCATCAACCCGCGCCAGCAGCTCGCCTGCGCGCTGCGCAGCAAACCAGCCGGCGGGTTTGGCGGCCAGCCGGGACAGCAGACGCCGCCGCAGTTGCGCCAGCATCCGGACCGAGGCGCGCATATGCAGGATATTGCTGAGCGCGCCGGTGGCGGTGGCCAGGAGGCCAATGGCAAACAGCGCCAGCGACCAGACCACCAGCTGGGCGGCATCTCCACCCATCAGGCCGCGGTCGATCACCAGCTTGCTGATATAGGGCGGCAGCAGGCCAAGGGCGGCGGCGGCAAAGCTGATCAGCAGCAGCAGGGCCAGCCGGCGGTGGTGCGGACGCAGCAGCGGCAGCAGCCAGGCCGCAGTGGTGGATGTGAAAAGCGCCGCACCTGCGCGGGATTGCAGGCGCGGCCAGGGGCGGGCAGCCGCAGGGCCGCCCGGCTGGGGGGAGAGTTTGGCGGCAGGCCCGGTCATCCCTGCGGCACAACGTGCAGGGTCGAAACCGACATGTCGCCGCCGGAGGGCACCCGGATCTCGCCCAGGCGTTCCAGCGTTTCGCTGTCATAGATGCCGATGTCGTCATTGGTGCCGCCGACATAAATCTCACGCCCGTCGCTGGAGACGTTGATGACGTAATAGGTGTGCGGCAGGTCCACCCGCTTGACCAGTTCGCGGGTTTCAAGGTTGTGCTTGGACAGCTGGGTATAGACGCCGTACAGGTGCTTGGGGTCTGTCGCACTGCGGGCGGCGGAGAACATCAGCACCTCGAAGGAGGCGAAATCGGCGATCTCGGTCTCGCCGGTGGTCAGATCAACCGACTGGTAGCCCCAGACAAAATCCGCCATCTCCTGCTGGGTTTCGTCGGTAAACACCGCCGCCGTGTACATCAGCAGCATCTCGTCGTTCTGGCTGCCGGTGGGCCAGAACGCCAGCACATCCGGCGGGCTGTAGGT